>CAYYOX010000152.1:0-11808 GCA_964473065.1 uncultured Planctomycetaceae bacterium
TCTCGTAGATTCCTCTCTCGGCTCAACCTCGCCGTGACAGGTGGCGCAAGCGTGATCCTCGGGAGCAAGTTGGGAGCCCAGCGGCGGCTGAGCAATCACATTTCCACTAATAGCCGCGGCCGCCACGATAAGCAGCAACCCTCGCAATACGATCCTCATGGTAGCCTTTCCTGCAACAAATCCTATTTCCCGCCGCGGGCCAACCCGCAACCCAAAAGAACCTGCAAGCTTCCGCACACGATGCGCGGAAGCTGCAGTTTAACACCCCGAACGTTTCCCGCAGTCACGCGATCAGCTACTCGTCAAGCCGGTTAGCTTCGCCAGGCCCGAGCCGATGGTTGCTAGGACGACTCCAAAACCGATCAGCGGCATGAGCATCACGTAGGCAAGTCCGATCACCGGCGCGGCGACAAGTATGCCGAGCGTCTTCGCGGCGGCCACGAAAGGCGTTTCTTCCTCGACATTCGCCGGTTGAGGCATGGCCTTCTCCGGCTGCGTGGATTCAGAGACGGGTGCCTCCGCTTCCTTTGCAGGGGCAGGGCTTTCAACCGGATCTGCGAAGGTCATCTGCCTATCCGGAAACGCCAGCGCGGCCGCGGTGGCGGCGCTGAGACGCTCGGGACTGAGCGGCTTGCTCAGGTAGTCGAAAACGCCCAACCCCTGGGCCTCTTGGGCCGACTGCCGGGTCGGGTAGCCGGTGATGATCAGAACTTGAATCTTCGGGAGTTCTGCTTTCACCGCCCGCGTCACTTCGATCCCGTTGAGGCCCGGCATTTTCAGGTCGGCGAGCATTACGTCGAACGACTCCTTGCGACATGCCGCGATCGCATCCTGCCCGCTGCGGACCGTACACACCGAGTAACCGGCGTCGTCCAGAATTCGCTTGTAGCTTTCGCACACGATCGCTTCATCGTCTACGACCAATACACGTTTGAGGGAAGCAACCATCCCTCACCTCCTTTCTAAAGTCCATGGTTTACAGGCCAGAGCAAGTGAGACCACGCTGCGAAGTGTTTCCGGATGGAACGGCTTCGTCACGAAGTCGAAAGCACCCAACCGGATCGATTCCTTGGCGTTTTCAATCGAAGGATACCCCGTGATCACGACCACTTCTGTCTGAGGCGACCCTTTGCGGATAACCCGGACGAGACTCAGCCCGCCGGACCCGGGAATCTTCAGATCGACCAGTGCGACATCGAAGTCACCCTTTTCGATCTCCCGAAGCGCCTCCTCGCCCGTTTGTGCCACGCACACTTCGTGGCCGTCGGGGGCCAGGATTCGCTGGCAACTCCCGCACACGATCGCTTCGTCGTCGACCACCAAAATCCTCGCTTGCGGCCACATATAACTTGCTCTCACCTCCTGAAATCCCCGATAGGCGGGGGAACTGTTCGTGAGGTTTATAATGCAAGTGTCGTGCCACAGTCGCGGATTGGCAGTGAATAATCCACAGAAACGGCGCAACACATTACCAGCAAGCTACTTGCGATTGTGAAAAGAGTTGCTCGCGAGGGTGGCTGAGCTTGGCGTCCGACCCGAGGTGTATATTGGCTTTATGCGGTCGATCGGGGCCTTTGGACGAGAAATCCCTTGCCAGAGGCTTCTCACCGGGGAAATCGCAGTGTATGTGCGATTTGTGCATGTATGAGCACGCTATGCACGCATGGCGTACACTGGGAGGCTTAGGGCATGTAGGGCGGGTCGAGGAACGAAGACCCACGCAGTAAAATGACGAAATCCAAATGACGAATGACGAAGTAAGACTCTTCCGTTCGTCATTCGTCATTCGTGCTTCGTCATTATCATCTTCCGCGGGGGTCTTCGTTCCTTGACCCACCCTACATCACGAAATGCTGCCTAGGAAGCGTGCGGGCGCGGCAAGTGCTGTTGCAACGTGATGTGGTGCTTGCGCATTAGGAACTGGAAGTTGGAACGCTGCATGCCGACTTCCTCGGCGGCGTGCGTGACGTTCCAGTCGTTTCGCTTCAGGGCCTCGGTGACGAAGAGATGCTCCACCTCCTCGACCGACTTCTCGCGCAGCTCTCTTTTCCGCTCCTTGAGATCCTCGCACGTCATGGGGATGGAATCTCCAATTGGAGCCGCGGGGCCGCCGCAGATCTCGGACGGGAGCTGTGCACTCACGATCTGCGGGCCGGTGGCCAGCACCACCGCTCGGTGGATGATGTTTTCCAGTTGCCGCACGTTACCCGGCCATTGGTAGTCGACCAAGAGGCGGAGCGCTTCGGGCGCGATTTCGGAGACGTCACACCCGGTCTCCTCGCGAAACTTCTTCAGAAAGTGCATCACCAGCGCGGGAATGTCTTCCTTCCGCTCGCGAAGCGCCGGGAGGTGGATCGGCACGATGTTCAGCCGATAGAAGAGTTCCTCGCGGAAGGATCCGTCGGCGACCGCTTCCTCGATATGCGTGTTGGTGGCTGCGATCAGCCGGATGTCGGTCTCCTTTTCTTGGGTATCGCCGACCGGCGTGAATACGCGTTCCTGTAGCACGCGCAGGAGCTTTGCCTGGAGCGTGAGCGACGTGTTGCCGATCTCGTCGAGAAAGAGGGTCCCGCCGTCAGCGATCTCGAAAAGGCCCTTCTTCGCGGAGATGGCCCCGGTGAACGCGCCCTTGGCGTGTCCGAAAAGTTCGCTCGCCAGCAGGCTTTCGTGGAGCGAGCCGCAATCGACGGCCACGAATCGCGTGGCCTTGCGAGGGCTGTTGAAGTGGATTGCCCGGGCGATCAGTTCCTTGCCCGTTCCGCTTTCGCCGCGGATCAGCACCGTGCTGTTGGTGCTGCTGACCCGCGAGATCAGGTCGTAGACCGCCTGCATTTCCTTGCCGTTTCCGACGATGTTCTCGAATTTGTATTGGGACTGGAGTTCGTGGCGCAGGTAGCGATTCTCGGAGAGCAGTTCCTGGGTTTCCAGGGCTTTGCCGACGGTTACCACGAGTTGGTCGGGGCTAAACGGCTTGGGGACGTAGTCGAAGGCGCCGGTCTTCATCGCCTCGACGGCAGTCGTGATCTGGGCGTAGCCGGTCATCATGATGACCTCGACTTCCGGGCAAAGGGCCTTGATCCGTCGCAGGAACTCCATGCCGCTGATTCCCGGCATCTTCAGGTCGACGATGATGACGTCGTAGGCGTTTTGCTCCGCCATCGCCAGCCCTTTGCGGGGATCCTGGCTCGTATCTACCTGATGCCCCTCCTCTGAGAGCAGCCGGTCGCAACTCCTGCAGACGACCTCTTCGTCGTCAATGATAAGGATTTTCGCGTTCTTTTTCATCCTCTCTTACCTCTCTTCATTCGGTTCCGTAGCCTCACTGTTGACCGGTAAAATGATCGTAAACGTGGTTCCCTTTCCCTCGGCGCTATCCACTCCGATGGTCCCGCCATGCCGCTCGATGATCCCATAGGAGACGGCAAGCCCCAGCCCCGTGCCTTGGCCCACGTCCTTCGACGTAAAGAAGGGGTCGAAGATCTTGTTGATCGTATCCGCGGGAATGCCGATGCCCGTATCGCGGAAAACGATCTTCAGTTCTTCGCGATCGTCGGATGGCGGCCCGCTCGAGTTCACCGCCACCGAGTTCGTCGCCAAGCAGGTCGTGATCTCCAGGGTTCCTCCGTCCGGCATCGCCTCGCCGGCGTTTACTAGCAGGTTCAGGAAGACTTGTTCCATCTGGCCGGCGTCCATGGGGATCCAAGGAAGGTCGGGGGCGAATTCTCGCTGAATCTGGATGTCGTGGAAAAGCGCCTGGTTTTCAACCAGCGAGATGGACTGTTCGATGACCGTATGCAAGTCCCGCTGTTTTTTCTCGGTGGAACCCTCGCGAGAGAAGTCCAGTAGTTGCCGGATAATGACGGCACAGCGGTTCGTCTCGTTGAGGATCACCTCGATATCCTCTTTCTCCCGCGAGTTTTCAGGCAGCTTCTTTGCCAGCAGGTGGGCGAACGTGAGGATACCGGTCAGCGGACTGTTCAATTCATGGGCCACGCCCGCCGCCAGCAAACCGAGCGAGGAGAGCTTCTCCGATCGTACGACCTGGGCTTGTGCCAGCCGCAGGTCACGGGTCTTGTTCTCGACCTCTTCCTCCAACTTCTGGGTCCAGTTGTGCAACTCCGCCTGGGCTTTCTTCAGGTCCTCGGTCATGCTGTTGAACGACTTGGCAAGGTGCCCGAGTTCGTCGCGGCTGGTGACCGGGATCACGCAGTCGAGATCGCCGTCGGCAATCTTCTTCGTCCCGTCCAGCAGACGTTGCACGGGGCGGTTCACCAGTCGGTGGATAAACCATCCGACCAGCCCGCAGATCATGATGCTCGACGCCAACCCGAAGAGAACGGCCTTGCGCGTCGTTTCGGCCATGCGCAGGTCGGAGTGCTCCATCGATACGCCCACATCGACGACCCCCAACAGGTTCTGTTTCTCGCTGTGCACATGGCACGCGGCATTCCAGCACGCGGGTTCGTTATAGATGACGTCGATGGCCGCCAGCGTTCTGTGGCCGTCCTCTTTGGGGAAGATCCGAGCCCGCTTGGATGTTTCCAGCTTCGTGAGCGGCTCCTCCGCTTCGTGGCATTGGTAGCAGGCCTCCGCCTTTCGGTCCACAACCCGGTTGATCTCGGCCTTGTCGGCCGAATACATGATGACGCCTTCTTTGTTAAAAATCCGCACATGCTCGATGCCCTCTTGATCTCCGATCTCCTCGATCATCTGGTGGACATCCTCGCGGCGCGACTGCAGCATGGCGTGCCGAGTGCTCCGCCGGACCGTATTCGCCAACCGTACGGTGCTCAGCTCGGCTTCCGAACGAATTAATGCACGCTGGCTCTTCGCGACCAGATACGCATGGATCCCGCCGTACGTAAGCAGCAGGCACCCAAGCGGTATGACAAATCGCAGACGAAGACCCACAGGCGACATGAAAATTGCGCTCCTATCGGGCAATGTTGGCTAAAGTGAAATGCCGGCTAAAGTGAAAAACCTATGCAAAGCGATAATACCAGTAGTCATTTAATCCCATGGCCTCTTGATTAAAACACCGAGTCGAGCCCATAATGGTCAGCCTACTCCTGGTCATGTTGAGTGTCAAGAAGCGACGGGATGCATGTTCACTACCAGGATTGCATCGCGTGTTACAGTTCTCCCAGGTTCACTCGGCCGACAGAATTCGGCAATACCGTAGCAAAGGAAACGCAGCATGAAGATTCAATTCCTCGGCGCCGCGCGGCAGGTGACCGGGTCGCAATATCTGGTCGAGGTGGACGGGGCCAGATTGCTGGTCGATTGCGGAATGTTCCAGGAACGGGAATTTCAGCAACGGAACTGGGAGAAGAGCCCCGTTGAGCCTAAGCAACTCGATGCGATCCTCTTGACCCATGCCCATGTGGATCACTGTGGGCTGGTGCCTAAGATGGTTCGCGAGGGGTTTCGCGGGCAGATCATCACGACCGGGGCCTCGGCCGATTTGGTCGAATTGGTGCTGCGCGATTCGGCCAAGATCCAGGCGGAAGAGGCTTCCTACAAAAAGCGACGCCATCGCAAGGAACGACGTCGTTCAAAGCATGCCGCCGAACCGTTGTACTCCATGAAGGATGTCGAGCGAACGGTCCGGCTGTTGCGGCCGGTCGGCTATGAAGAAGAGGTCACGATCACCGACGGCGTCTCGGCCGTGCTTCGCGACGCGGGCCATATCCTGGGCTCGGCCATGGTCGAATTGCGCGTTCGCAACAATGATCAGCCGCAGCGGCTGCTCTTTTCCGGCGACCTCGGGCTAACGGGCAAACCAATCGTGCGCGATCCGGCCACCCCCAGCGAGGCCGATTATCTGATCATGGAATCGACCTACGGCGATCAGGACCATCACCCGCCCAGCGACATCGAATCGCAGATGGAGAAGATCATCAACCGGACGATCGAACGCGGCGGCAACGTGGTAGTGCCCATCTTTGCCATCGAACGGGCCCAGGAGTTCATCTACTACCTGGGCCGTCTGCGACAATCCGGCCGGATTCCGCCGGTGGCGGCCTTCCTCGATAGCCCCATGGCGGCCGATGTGATCGAAATCTTCCGCCAGCATCGCGAGTGTTTCGACCTGCAAGCCTGGCAGATGATCAGCAACGGCGACACACCGCTACGGTTCCCGGGCCTGAAGTTGGTCCGCGACCGCGAGGAGTCCAAGGCGATCAACTCGCACGAGGGCCCGGCCGTCATCATGTCGACCTCGGGCATGTGTACGGCCGGCCGGATCAAGTTCCATCTGCGTCAGAACCTTGGCCGCCCGGAGAGCACGATCCTGTTCGTCGGCTACCAAGCCCGCGGCACGCTGGGGCGACAGCTCGCCAACGGCAATCCACGGGTACGGATCCACGGTCAGGAATATCAGGTCCAGGCCGAGGTCGCGCGAATCTACGGTTTCTCGGGCCACGCTGACCGAGCCGCGCTGATGCGTTGGCTCGGCTATTTCCAACGCCCGCCTAAGCGTCTGTTCCTGGTACACGGCGAAAAAGAGAATTCGCTAAGCTTCGCCCAACACGTCCGCACCAAACTCGATTGGGATGTTACCGTGCCCGAGTACCGCCAAACGGTCGACCTAGACTAAACCGCTCGCGGCTTTGCAGAATCAGTAAACGTCTACTATTGCTCGAATGCTATCACCCACTTATTCTCTCTGCCTTTGGCAAGCCCGCGCTTAACAACGACCGTGTGATTTCCTTCAACAGCAACGCCCACCTTGTATTCTCCCAAAAACCCTCGAAACGCGGCCGTTCCGTCCGGGCCGGTTTGCAGCGTGACCTTGGTTCGCCACTTCTGCCGGATCAGCCTCTTCAACTCACGATAGGCCGGCTTGGGTGTCATGTCGGCGCGCAATAGGCCGGCGGGGGCCGCTTGCCAGGCGTGGTAGTCGGACAGATCCCACCACGTGACGGCTTCGACCGCCGGGTGCGAAAAGAGCATCGTATAGACGCGGACGACCTCCCGAGCCTGCAACGCTTCGCCCTCGGGAGTCGACGGCCATCGTTTTCCGCTGGTGATGGCCTTTTCCCAGCCCAGTTCGCCCGAGAGGATGGTCATCTCGGTGAAATGGAGCGGGACGCCGAATCGGGCAAATCGCTCGCAAACGTCCCACAGCCGACGGTTCGACCAACGGCCGTTGTGCATGTGGCTTTGGATGCCGATCACGTCGTACATCCGGTTCCCCTCCGCGTCGACCAATTGCTCGATCACCCGCTGGTAAGCCGGATCGGTATGAAAGTCGTTGATGAACAGGACCGCCTTGGGCCCTGCCTGACGCGCCCTGGCGAAACACTGCCGCACGAACTCGACCTGCCCGACCTGTCGCCACATGGCCGTCAGCTTTGGGGCCCAAGCGTCGCCCAGCGGCGGCCGGTCGAACTCGGTCGCCTCGTTGATCACCTCCCAACGATCGATCAGCCCGGCAAATCGAACCACCGCTTCGTCGATCCGGGCCATCTGCAGTTGGCGGATTTCCTCGGCATCGTCCGGCAGCCACGGCGGGTGGATCATATTCCAACCCAAGGCGGGGGCCTTGACCAGGATGCCGCGATCCTTGCACCACTCGGCGACCTGTTCGGTGTATCGATCGGCCGGCTTTCCCCGCACGGGCTCGTACGCCACCCAATTGAACGTGACCACGGCAAGGTTCATCAGCTCTTCGAACCGCTCGCGGTAGGCCCGTTCCAGCGACGTGCGTCCAACCCGGCACCATTGGCAGATATTGCTGCCGAAGAGAAACTCATGCCGCGTCTGCTCGACAACCACTTCGGCGCCCGGCAGCGGATTGCCGTCGGCGTCGACGACCGCAATCACCGCGTCGGCCTTGCGATGTGTTTCGATACGTTCGGCGGCCGTGGTCAGGAGTTGCTCTTCGGACGGCCCCTCGGCAAAGGCCGCGGATATCGCAATGCACGATAGGGTCAACAGTCCGATGGCGCTCGATACCACCCGGTGGTAGATCATGCTGCTCTTGTGATGCATTTGCGCGGCAACCCTATCGCCGCCACAGGTAATGCATGTAATCCATGACCCAGGGATTGGTCCATGGGTTCCAGGTGGGATAGCTGGCCGAAAGGACCGAAACTAGCAAGGCCGCCAAGGCCAACGCACGCGACCAGCGGCGTCTGGACATGAGGTCGGCCATGGGCAGCGCTGTGAGCAGCCATAGCGGGGCGAACCAGAACATCCAGCGCAGACCGCTGGTGACTCCGCCGTAATTGCGATGATGCTCGGGCCGCAATAGATAAAACGCCAGGCAAGCGGCCGTGGCGATGAGAATCACCAGCCCCAATTGCCGCAGGGTCGCGTCTTTGCCCTGTCCGACCCACCAGATCATGCCCAGCAGCGAGAGGATCCAGACGGGCGTGAGCGAGAAGATGCCGTGGTGCCCAACCAGTAGATGGGCGGCATACTTGCCTTGGCACGGCTCGCCCCGATCGATGCCGACCGGATTGCGCCAATAGCTCTCGTACGTGCGGCCGTTGCGTTCGTATTCGTAATCGTACCAATTGTCGCCTTCGCTACGATGCAAGTAGGGTGGCCGAAAGTCTTCGTGGGCCAGCCAATTGGTGCCGAAGAACGCGGCCGCAACCACCACGACTGCCGGAACATACACGAGCGTCGTCCCCCACGGGGCCTTCCAAAGCAGCAGGGCACTGAGCAAGCCCAACAGCGCCAGGCCCGGCAGTTCGTTGGTCACTGTCAAGGCGGCAAACAGCCCGGCGATGGCGAAATAGCGCCAACGATAGTCCCGATCGACAACGATGCGGACCGTGGCATAAACGGCCGCCAAGGCACAGACGGCCGCCGGCACGTGGTTGGTGATCACCACGGCAAAGGTCGTCAGAAACGTGCCGAACACGGCCGCCCCCATCACAAAGATTCGCCCCCAATCGGTCGTGCCGAAGCGTTCAATCAGTCGGGCAAGCAGCACGAAGTAGATCAGCAACATGCCGGCATTGAACGTGATCAGCATGAACCGGCCGATTTCGTGCGGGTGCGTACCCAACGTGTTGCCCGTGACGCGGTGGATGACCCAGTACTCGCCCGCCAGCAAAGTGGGCAACAGCGGCGGCTTGCTCGAGTAGAGATGCCCGTCGTGCTTGACCATATCGATCGTGTCCCAGCCGGGCTGTTGGATCACCCGGTCGATCGAATAGGGATGGCCCGGCACGCGCAAGTCGTCCTCGACCAGCGCCCGGACCGTGCACCACCGGCTGCGGTCGTTGGCGCTGAGGAAGGGCCGCCGCAGTTGAATGGCCCGTTGCAGGCGAGCCTTTTCCTTCTTCAGCGACTTCTCGATGTGCGCTTCGGAAAGTCCTTCCGCCTGCAAGGCCTCGCGTTTCGCGGCAAGGCGTTTGCTCACGCGGTAATCCTTCACAGCCGCCCGATCCACGGCGTCGACCGCCAGGATCCGCCCGATAACCATACCCAGCCCCAGCACAATCAGCAACCAGTAGATGGTGCGTCGCAGCTCGGCCCGGTCTTGAACGTCGTTGTTTTGCATGTTTTGTAGCAGACTGCGGTTGGCCCCGCTAGGCGTCCGATGGATCTTGGGTTTCGGTTTGCTCGGCAATCGAATAGGCCTTGATGTCGGGATCGTGGTAGGCGATGACCAATTCGGCCACGAAGCCGATCGACATCAGTTGCCCGCCCAACAGCAGCAGGGCTACGGAATAGATCACCGCGGGAAAGCGGTTGTGCAGTTCGACCGGGTCCATGCCCGGCAGCATCCGCGAGATGGTCCACAGACCGGCCAGGTAAATCAGTCCCAGCAGGCCGAGAAAGAAGGACGCCAATCCCAAGCTGCCCAGCAGGTGTTGCGGGCGTTGGCCGAATCCGGTGAGAAACTTGACGGTCAACAGGTCGAGGAAGCCTTTGACGAATCGGCTGATTCCATACTTCGAGCGGCCGAACTCTCGCGGACGGTGGTGGACCACGATTTCCCCTATCCGATACCCCCGCGCGGCGGCCAAGGCCGGCAGGAAGCGATGCAGTTCGCCATAGAGCCGCACTTCGTCGAAGATCTCGCGGCGATAGCACTTGAACCCGCAGTTGTGGTCGTGCAATTTCACGCCCGTTAAGCGGCTGACCATCCAATTGAACACGCGCGAGGGAAGCACCTTGTGCCACGGGTCATGGCGGACCTCTTTCCAACCGCTAACCACATCGTGGCCCTTGTCCATCTCGGCCAGGAATCGGGGGATCTCGCGAGGATCGTCTTGCAGATCGGCGTCGAGCGTCATGACCAGCTCACCTCGAGCCCGAGCAAACCCGGCGCTCAGCGCAGCCGCCTTGCCGAAGTTCCGCCGAAATCGCACCCCGCGAACTCGAGAGTCCCCGGCCGCCAGTCGTTCGATCACCGCCCAAGACCCGTCCGTCGAGCCGTCGTCAACCAGGACCACATCCAACTCATAGCCTTCGGCCGCCGCCACCTCGCCGAGTTCACCCAGCAGAGTTTCGAGGCTCTCTTCTTCATCGAAGACGGGAATCACAATCGAGAGCATAGGGACGGTTCCTCAACATTCAGGCCAACAGGCGCATAGGCGAATGATTCTGCCACCCTCTAGGATACCCCAGATCCCGCCACCAAGCCAGCCGACCCGCCGGAAGATGTTAGCCAGCCATGGTTTACGGCCGCGAGCCTACGCTGGCCAAGAGCTTCTCGGCCGCGATTATATGGCTCATCCGGAAAGCTCTGGATTTGTAAAAAACGCACCTTTATTTCTCCCTCACTCTCTTTATGGCCATTTTGCCCGTCGCCATTATCGTCAGGAGGGCCGGGGCTGTAAGTCTGACGGATGATGCCGGCGATGGCCGGGGATACCCCGCTTGTTTATAGATTGCCACCCCGTCCGACAGGTGTCACTCCTTTCCAATTCTCTAATCCAGCTTGTTTTTGACCGGCGTTTCAGCTAAAGTCCCGCAGAATAGGGGGAAGCGAGCGAACAAGTTTGACTTCCTTTGCGTTTCTATAAAAGATGGATTATAGGGGATGATGTACCCGATTCGGTTTCTTGAGGGAGGGGGCGTGCTTAAAACAAAGCTGCTGACTATACTGGAGTTTGGCGTCTACAGCATTAGGGGAGAACATTATGTCAACAATCGATGAACGGCCGGGCGCGGCCATTTCGAGCGAAGCTTTCAAGCTTCTCGATTGTTTCGTTGCAGGCCTCGACGAAATCGTGTATGAAATGGCCGAAGATGCCGCAAGAGCTAGGCAGGGGATCAAAGGGGACAAGCCCGTAACAATTGAGACAACGGATATTCGAGTTGCGGCCGAGTTTGTGTTAGGCCACCTAAAACAGTCGGTTAAGACCAATGAAGTCTCTGGAGATATCCAACCTTTCATTGATCAAATAGAGTCCTGCTTCAAGCAGCGGACGAATGGCTAAATACATACCGCCCGACGACCTCATTTGGCCAAGAGATACCCAGAAGCACATCAGGGATCGAGAACGGGCCTTCGGGTATCATCTCAACCGTGTTTCCGAATGTTTCGCACGCCATGGTCGTGTAGACTCGGTTTCCATTCGGCATGTCGACGACGCCCACGACGCGCTCGCCAAATCCGGTCTGTCGGATGTTCCGTGGTACAAACGCAAAGAATTTGAGGTGGGTGCAGGGGCCTTTTGCGTGGGGGCAGCATTTGCGGCCTCGGATATTGTGTCGGTATTTGGGGGAGACGGTGTGACTGGAGTGGCATTCAAGGTGGGATTGTTTGTCGCCGGGATTGCTATTTCGACTGTTTGATTTCTATTGACCCAACGTAAGTATTGTTGTAATAACACCTTC
>CAYYOX010000153.1:0-11792 GCA_964473065.1 uncultured Planctomycetaceae bacterium
CGCCTGAAGATCCTTGCCCGAGAGTTGAGTATTCCGATCATCTGCCTGTCGCAATTGAACCGTCAAGCCGACTCGGGCAAGGAAGGCCAGCGGCCGAGGCTGAGCCATCTTCGGGAATCGGGGGCCATCGAGCAAGACGCCGACGTGGTGATGTTTATCCACCGCGAGGAGGCCTATCACACGCGCGAGGAGGCCGAGAAAGGCGGGCTGGTCGGTCAGGCTGAGTTGATCATCGCCAAGCAGCGAAACGGTCCCACCGGCGAGATCAAGCTGGCCTGGTTCAACAAGTTCACCCGCTTCGAGAACCTCGCCGGGAAGCCCTACGACGAGTTCGAGAACTTCGAGTAGCCGGCCCGTAGTTCAGGGCTCGCCCTGACGAACTCCCGAGGTTTTTGTAGGAGGCGACTCCAGTCGCCGATTTCGCGTAAGGTTAGCAGTCATCTAGACAAAGGGAAAATCGGCGACTGGAGTCGCCTCCTACAGAACACGCATGTTTCGCCCGTGTTAGGTATTGGTTCGCGTTGCCCGCGTTCTGGCGAACGCAGCTACCAGCCGGCAAGGGCAGCCCCTCTTTCCATCGCCCCCCAGCTTAACACTCCGGCCCTTTCTTTGAGGAATTCGCCTTGTCCTGGCAGGGCAGTTCCGGTATTTCTACGCGACCTTCAAGTCGGCTGTTGACGACGGTGCGCCTCCAGTGGCCCGTTGACGACGGTCTCGACGACTGAATTGCGTGGTTTCGTTCCCTTCGAATTTCTCCTCTGCTCAAACTCTAGGCAACTGAAAAGGGCGCCGATGGCCGCTGTGCGAATCGATTCCGGCTTGCTCTCCCGCCTGGCCCTGACGGCCATGGTGCTAGTGGGAACATTGCTCCTGCCGAGGCAAACGGTTGCTCAATTGCCGCCCGAAAAGAAGGTGGTCGAGGTCCGCGTCGAGGGCAACGAGACCATTCCTCGGCGCAAGGTGCTTGCTCGGGTGCATACGCGGGCCGGAAGGACCTTCGACCCGGAGACCATTGAAGAAGATGTCCGGCAACTAGACCGCTCGAAGATGTTCGTCAATATCCAGACGTATTCCGAGCCGTCCGATCGAGTTGAAAACGGGGTCATCGTCACATTTCGGGTGACCGAGCGACCCACGCTTCACGAGGTCCAATACGTCGGCAACGAAAAGATCAAGACCAAGGTTCTCGAGAAGGAAATCGATCTGAAGGTGGGCAGCGCCTTGGATCCGGCGGCTATCGAGGACAGCCGTGCCCGGATCGAGGAATTCTATCACAGCAAAGGCTACGGCCGCGCCCGGGTTACCCTGATCGAAGGCAACAAGCCGACCGATCGCAGGGCCATCTTCCTGATTAACGAGGGATTCAAGCAGCGCGTTCTCTGGACCAGCTTTGTGGGCAACTCGATCGCCAGCGACGGCCGGCTGAGGACCCAAGTCAAGTCGAAGCCGGGCATTATGTGGGTGTTCAAGGGTGAGGTCGATCGTGAGCAGATCGACGAAGACCTCAACCGACTGACCGCCTACTACCGCGGCCTGGGATTCTTCGGCGCCGAGGTCGGGCGTGAGTTGGATTTCAACGCCAGCCGCAAGTGGCTGCACCTGACTTTCGTGATCAACGAGGGTCCGCGATACAAGGTCCGCAAGATCTCCTTCATCGGCAATACCAAGTTCGCCACCGAAGAACTGGCCGCCAGCCTGAGTTTGAAGCAAGGCATGGACTACAATAAGTCCCAGTTGAATAAGGATCAAACCACAGTCGAAGAGAAGTACGGCAGCGTGGGCTATGTGTTTGCCGATGTGGATCCCCAGGTGCGGCTCTTCGAACATCCCGGGGAGCTCGATCTGATCTACGACATCTCGGAAGGCGATCGCTACCGCGTGGGTAAAATCAACGTGCGGATCAAAGGAGAGTATCCCCACACACGCAATACGGCCGTGCTGAATCGGCTTTCGATCAAGCCGGGCGATATCGTCGACATCCGGGAGCTTCGGGCCAGCGAGCGGCGTCTGCGGGCATCGCAGTTGTTCCTCAGCGATCCGACCCGCGGCATCCAACCGAAAATCACGTTCACGCCGCCCGACTATGACGACATCGAAACCGAGATGGCCCAGCCTCCCCGATCGCACGTCCACGGCCAGAGCCCCGACGGTCGTCGCTTCGATCGAGCGATCAACTTAGATGTCGAGGGCCAATGGCTCGATCCGGCTCAGCCCCAGCCCCGGGCAAATCCGCCGGTCGCCGGCCAATTGCTCACACCGCCTCCACCCCAACCTCGGGTGAATCCGCCCCAACTTTGGGCGAATCCGCCGAGAGGGCCAGTGCAAGAGACCGTGATTCGAGGTCAATACACGCCGGGATCCGCTCGGCAGGTGCCTTCGTTTCCGCCTAGTCGTACGTGGCCAAACACTCGCCAGCCGCAAACGGCCGTAGCACCACAACCGCCCGCCTATCAACCGCCCGCGTATCAACAGCCCGCGTATCAGCCGCCCGCGTATCAACCGCCGGCTAATCAACAGCCGGTCTATCAAGCCCAGCCGGCCGCGCCGGCCTACGGGGATCAGTTTCCTGTCAACGGCCCGATGATGGCGGTTCCGGGGCAACTCCCGACGGGCGGCAGCCTGTTCGAAGAAAGTTCGCCCTTTGACGGCCTTTCTCCCGACCAAGAACCGACCCGGCTCTTGCCGATTGACGTCATTGCCCATGAAACGCAGACCGGGCGGTTGATGTTCGGCGTGGGAGTGAACTCCGACGCGGGCTTGATCGGCTCGATCGTGATCGACGAACAGAACTTCGACTGGACCCGATTCCCCAACAGTTGGGAAGACATCCGCAACGCCACCGCATGGCGCGGCGCCGGGCAACGATTTCGCGTGGAGATGTTGCCGGGAACCCGAGTCCAGCGATACATGGTGAACTTCCAGGAACCGTATCTGATGGATACGTCGGTTGCCTTGGGCCTAAGCGGATTCTTCTACGACCGCCGATACCGCGAGTGGGACGAACAACGGCTCGGCGGCCGAGTTCGGTTTGGATACCGCTTCACGCACGATCTCTCCGGCGGCATGACGATCCGGGGCGCTCAGATCAATATCCACGATCCGGTCACGCCGACGCCGGACGAACTGACCGAAGTGATCGGGGATTCCAGCTTGTGGGGATTCCGCGGCAATTTGACGCACGATACACGCGACAACGCCTTCCTGGCCACCGAAGGGCACTTGCTGGAAATGTCCTTCGAACAAGTGGTCGGATCGTTCTCCTACCCGCGCGTCGAAGTCGATCTACAACGCTACTTCCTGATGCGCGAGCGGCCGGACGGGTCGGGACGCCACGTGCTGAGCCTTTCCGGGCGGGTCGCTTGGACCGGCGCCGATACGCCGATCTACGATCACTACTTCATCGGCGGATTCTCCACCATTCGCGGTTACGATTTCCGCGGCGCCTCGCCCATCGACGATCCGACCGGAGTTCGGGTAGGCGGGCATTTCATGGCCTTGGCCAAGATCCAGTACTTATTCCCCATTACGGCCGACGACATGCTCCGCGCGGTCGTCTTCTGCGATACGGGAACGGTCGAGCCGGAGATCGACAACTGGAGCGACAAGTATCGCATCGCGCCGGGATTCGGCCTGCGAATCATGATCCCCGCCATGGGACCGGCGCCGATTGCCCTGGACTTCGCCTTCCCCATCAGCAGCGAAGACGGCGACCGCATAGAGGTCTTCAGCTTCTTCGTCGGGTTCAACCGCTAAACGAATCACGCCGCACTTTCTAAAACCCGCGGCGGTAGCCCCATTGCGAGATGTCGCCGTAGTAGCCCTTGTGGTTAATCACGGCCGGGCGATAACGGGCGCCAAAATATCCCCAAGCGTAACTCGACTTGCCGAAACCGTAGCCGTACCAGGGATGGTTGACGTTGTACTCGGGATAGACATGCGGGCCCGGCCGGGAATCGAAGATCGAACTGGCGTGTTTCGCGTGAACCGTGGGCGTCTTATGCTGGCCCGCGATCCAAGCCAGAACATTGCCCGCCTCGGCCCAACTCGACAACACTCCCGCCAAAAGCAATCCGCAAATCGACAAAGCAATCCAACGGCCCATGTGAGGTTCTCCCTGATTCTGATCACCCAAGAAACGTGTACCCATCCTTTTATAGATCGTTCGCCCAAGGCAATTGGCTCCGTTCGGGAAGTCGATCCGTGCCGATTAGGAGAAGATTGCGGTCGGGTTGTAACGGCTGGGTAAGATAGGGAACTTCATAGGGCTCGCCGGCGAGAGATTGCACTCTCGCCGGCGGATTGGGTTAGGTTTGGCGTAGGCCTCTAGCGACCAATGGTTTTGAGGATCGCTTTTCGCGCCTGTGGCGACCACGGCCGACGAGGTCGACCGATCGGGGAAGCGGCGCCGCGCGGTCTGCGACGATGCCACGACATGGCCAACGCACCCAGTCCCAGCAAGGACCAGATGGCGATACTTGCCGGCTCGGCGATTAGGCCACCACCGCCGGGAGGATCGGGCGGCGTATTGATAAAGCTCTCACTACCGCCGCCCTCAAAGGCCTGGACGTGGATCCCAATCCGCAGAGCGGGACCAACTTCCGGATTCTGGAGGTCATCGAGAACATCGGCAAAAAACTTATTGGCCTCCAATTCGAAGATCACGCCAAGTGACTCGCCCGGGTTCACACCGTTTGCCGGAGGCGGCGAGTCGGCGTCGGCCGAAAACCCTGTCGTGGTGACGAAAGGCGGAACAGCATCGTTCCCGGATGGCAAATCCTCGTTTGGAGTTATCGGTGCCGTAAAGTCGACGCCCGCATCACCTCCGGTCCCCTCATCGGCATCTATCAGCCCGAAGAGTGAATCGAGAACTCCGTCGTCAAAATAGACGGCCGTGATCGACGAGGCGAGCGGTCCTTCGTTTCGAAACGTAAACAGCACGAACGAGCCCCCGGGGGCTCCGAGGTCGTCAACATCAACAAACAGTTGATCAATGCCGGTGGTCACATCGCCGGGATCATTGTTGCTGATGTTAACAAAACCCAAGGTCACAATTGCGGCGACCGCCGGGGTCGAAAGTACAACGGTCAGGCTGAAAACTAGTAACGCAACTACTCCAAGACGCAAGTGAGACTTACTCATGGTGCATTCTCCTGTGGCGAAAAGCCACGATAAGAAACTTGCCCTCTTTTCTTCTGCACAACGCTCCTAGCCCCGTAACACCTGTAACTTCTATCTCATGTTGCACGCTCCTGTGGCGTCTGGCCACGCAAGACATACTGAGCCCTCTTTTCTTCTTTGCGGTTGTTGTCATCGTTGGCAACTCCTATTTCTATAAACCTATAGACCGCCGACCCCCGCATCCTGACGCTGATAATTCGAAAACGCGGATACATCTCTGCGGCGCGGTATTGTCCACGCAACGAGTGGGCAATATGGCAGACACTACGCTATGCAAACCGGCTTTTCCCGCACGCGAAAGAGATCGCACGATGCGCCGAGGTGTGATTCCCGGAGGGCCAAATCGGGGAACGTCTTACCTCGAAATGGAAAGTTCGTTTAGCCGCCGCGTCCACGCGGTGCTAGACGGTTAACCCGGCGTGGCCGCCTGGGGCTAAACAGAAGAGAAACCGCCGCAGAAGCGATTAGCCGGTGCGGTCGATTGCCGTGTGGAGCAGCTTGGGGAGATCTTCCATGCGACGCAGTTCGGACGCCGCTCGCGGATCAACGAAAACTCGCACCCGTTTCACGTAGTCGTCGAACTGCTCCTTGGCCAACGTCCGGACCACCGGCGACACCTCACCCAAGGGCCGATAGCAGTCCTCTTTGGGGAAGTAGACCTCGACGTTGAATTCCACTTCCAGAGCAACCGGTGGCGCGTCGAAGAGGATTTCGTGCGGGGCGATCTTCCGCCCCAAGGCCTCGCCGGCAACCTCGCCAAAGTGTTCGGCACAGGAGACCAACCACGGATAGGGCCGTCGCGCCAAGCGATCGTAGAGCGCCCGTTCCTGGAAAAAGCTGTACTGGGCCAACCGTTTGTGAAGCCGGCGTCGGGGGCCAAAGAGTCCTTCGAGCAATTCGGCCCCCGGCGTGCCCTCGGCGGCCGCTCGCAGTTCGCCGATCATCCCCTGTTCATCTTGCAGGAACAGTGCGTTCAGATCGAGCCGTTCATGCAGCATGTGGAACGCCCGTTGCAACATGGCCGTTGCCGCACGAACTCCGTGGTGCCAATAGACCTCGCTGAACATGACATACCGAGCGAAGACCATCAGTTCGGCGGCCGTTTTCCCTTTGTAGCTGATCGCCAGCCCGTCACCGGCCTCGTTCAGACACAAACTGCCCAACAGCCGCTGCTGGTCGAAGTGCCGTCCGTAGGGCACGCCCGCATGGAGGCTATCGCGGAACAAGTAGTCCATCTTGTCGATATCGATCGGGCCGGAGAGCATGCTTTGCAAGACTTGCGAGGCCACGTCGCGCGGCTTCTCGGTCAACAAGGCCACCAGATCGCCGGGCTCGATTCCCCAGTCGTCTCGCAAGACATCGGCCAGTTCGCTTTCCAAGAGAAACCGACCGGCGAACTGCTCGTGCGTGGGCAGATTCGGCAGTTGCAAGTCTTCCAGCGGATGGCAGAAGGGCCAATGCCCCAGGTCGTGAAGCAAGGCGGCCGCGATGAACAGCTCGGCACGCTTGGGATCGATAACCTCGGCAAACCGCTGATCGCCGGCCAACTGCTTCAAATAGATCAAGCCCAGGCGATAGACACCCAAGCTGTGTTCGAATCGGGTGTGAATCGCCGCCGGATAGACCAACGAGACCAGGCCCAACTGGCTAATCCGCGCCAAACGCCGAAACTCGGGCGTGTCGATGATGCGGCGGACGCGATCGGTAAGCGGTACGTCGATCTCCTGGGGAATCCGCACCATCGAACGACGCGCGTCCAACGCGGCAACTTCCGGGATTTCAAGCAAATTGGTCATGGGACTATCGGCCAAGGATCAAGCGGCGTTGACCGTAACCTACCCGGCAATTGCCTTTGATGCAAGGTAAGGGTTCTCACTTCCGTCGTTTAGCATCCGCCGGCACGGCGGCTTGACGCGGAGATACCCTTTGCCAGCAAAGCCGCCGTGCCGGCGGCTGCTAAACGGTTTGACATGGCCGCCGGTCGGACACTCAGATTATCGGCCAGGCGACAACATCCCAGGGCCAACCCATGCCGGCGATCCATCCGAGCAGGATGGTTGCCAGCAAGTAGCAGGCGTAGTGAAAGAATCCGCTGCCGAAATCCATATCGAGTGACGCCAGCGCGGCCGATGCGCCCACGACAAACATGGGCGGCGCGACGACGAGCCACATCCAGATTTCGCCGGTCAGCGTCGGTCGCCCCCAAAGAGCGAAGGCCCCCCAGAGGATCGCGTAGACGGTCCCGCAGATCGCCGCCCGAACATATAGGGCCGTTCCTCGATACGGCTCCAACTCGTCGTTCCGCAAGAACGTGTAGCTGGCCACGGCCAAGAGGGGTGAAATCAGCAGCAGCCCCAATGCACGCACCAACGCGTTTTCCGCAATCAGCCCGCCGGCCATCCAGGCGACCGCGATCACGCCCAGGATCGAACCCACGATCAACACGACGGCGACCGGTTGAAGCTTGGTGTCCTTTCGGTCGATCGGCTTGGTGGCCAGTTTTCCGCCGGCGCCGCGACCGCCTTCGGCAAAGGCCTCCGGTGCGTGAACTTCAACCGCCTGTTCCTTGGCAGGGACCTCGATCAGGTGCTTACACTTAGGGCAAGGTCCTTTCTTGCCGGCGAACTGATCGCTGACGCTGAACCTTTTGTGACAACCGGGACATATAACGGGAATCGACATGCGACAAGATACGAAAAGTGCCTGGAAACCGACCTCTCTGCTTCAAGTCTAGTTTCGCACATCTGGCCCGCATGTCAAGGATTTGAGGCCTCAGGAGATCTGCAAAGTTGTCGAACTATCATGCGGGAGCCCGAAAACGGGGACTGGCTCCGTCGATAATGGGTATTGCAGTGGTGATTCATGGTGCCGACGGTGCCTGTCCCCATTTTCGGGCGGCGACACTGGGGCACCGTGGAAAAGGGGGACAGGCACCGAGCCGGGAAGATTTCCGGTGGGTTTAGCATCTGTTCATGCTCGGAGACAGTCCCCTTTTTCCAACCGGGAAAAGCAGCAAAACCCCCTCTTGTGGCGGGTTGCCCGGATCGGCGCCAGAGGGCTGGAAGCTTACTCCTCGGCTTCCAGCAGATCGCCTTCGGTGATCATGTTGAATTCTTTGTTGGCCAGCGTCTCTTGGCCCATTTCGATATTGTCGACCATCAGGGCCACGGCCGGGCATCCGTGCGGCCGAACCAGGATGGGATAGGCCTGGATGATGTTCACCTCGGCCTGCAGCAGGGCCGTGCAAACTTCCAGCAACGGCTGGGGAACTTGCGGCAATTCGACGCCGATCAGGTCGGTTTCGATAATCGCCAGCCCGGCTCGCTCGAGAATCTCGCGGCCTTCCTCCGGATGACTCAGCAGGAGCCGAAGAAAGGAACATTCCGTGGAGTCGGCGATCGTAAGGGCTACGATCCGGACCTTCGAACCCTCGAAACGCCGGACCACCTCCAACAATTGGCCCACCCGGTTCTCCAAGAACACGGTGAACTGCCGAATTGTCGGATAATTTCTACCACGCATGGTCGAAAGACCAGTTCCCGCACCTTCGCCAATACTCATACAACCTGCCTACCGTTATATCCCGGACTTGGCCACTACATCCGAACACCTAACTATATGTCAATATACGAGTTCCGTCAACCGCAACGCCAAGCTCAATCGTTCCGTCTCGGGACAGCAGCCGCGACACAGGGCCTATGGGAAACGGGGCAAATGGGCTAAAATGTGCGGGTTACAAAGCGAGAAACCAGGGTTTCTCACCGAGCCGCTACACAAGCCAAGGAAATCTTCCAGAATGCTTCGGCAACACGAACTCCAGATCCGCGTTCGCTATCGGGAAACCGATCCGATGGGCGTGGTACACCATGCAAACTATTTCAGTTATTTCGAACTTGGACGTACCGAAATGCTTCGAGAGGCAGGCGTCAGCTATCGCCAGATGGAAGAGGAAGGCCTGATGATCGTCGTGGCGAAGGCCCAGTGCCGTTACCTCCGCCCGGCCCGCTACGACGACGTGCTGACGGTTCGCACCACCATCAAACGGGTAACGGCCGCCAAGATCGAGCACGAATACGAACTGCTCCGCGACTCGCAGCAACTGGCCCTTGGCCAAATCACCTTGGCGGTGGTCGACCGGCAAGGAAAGATCCACCGCGTGCCCGAGTGGATGCAGTTGGACGAATGACGAAGCACGAATGACGAAAAAGGGCGGAACGTCTAGTCCTGTTCCTCCGAAGGCGGCGGTTCTTTGGAGAGTTGTTCGACCTGCATGCCGACATCGCTGCCGTCGCTCGCATAGCCTAAGGCCGGGTTGCCGACTTCCGATTCCGCATCACCCAGGGCGTAATCGGCCGGCGTCAGTTCGTGTACCGGGCGGTCCAAGTCGGGCAGATCGCGCCATACCACGAGGTTCGATGCCGGCAGATTCTCCGCTTCCGGTCCCCAGTGCCGTTGCCAGTCGTCGAAATCCATGGGCGCGGCCAACTGCTCGTGGGCGTAATCTTGAATCGCCCAAAGGTGTTCAAAACTCTCGTAGAAATTGCGATCGCCGCTGAAGACGATTTGCTTGCGGAAATCGTCGGCCGTACCGCTTCCCAGTTGCTCGATCAGCGAGACGTTCGGGCCGCCCACCAAAATGCTGTCGGCGCAAAGCAACACCACCGCCCTCTTGTGCAAGGAGGGCTGGTAATCCGCAATGTGACAGAATCCGCCTTGTGTCACAGCCGTCACGTGCCGCAAGTCGACCCGCAACATTTCGCCGTGCCGGGAAGCTTCCTCGTCGGCATCGACCGACAGGAACCGCTCGGTGGTTACCAGCAGCCCGTTGTCCCACAACATCCGAGTCGGCTGACGATCGGTGGTCCGCAGCAGCGTGGCTTCACCTCGAGCTACGCAATCGACCAGTTCAATGACCACCGGCTGTGGCGCCGCCGATCGATCCTCCGCGGTCATCATCAAATCGGCGCCCGGCGCCGATTGCACCTCGAAGAACGCCACGTCCTCGTGGTAGGCCGCCAACTTATCGGACGCGTTGGAAATCGAAAGCCAACATTTCTCCAGTCGGGTCTCCTGTCCGCTGCGCACTTCGAACAGCGTCCAGCAGTCGGCGGAAACCTCTCGCGGAACGTGCAGCTCGATCGCCAAATTGATCAGCGACAGTTTCCCGGCCGTCACCGTGAACATGCTGCGAGGATACTTCAGCGGATCGACTTCCTTGCCCGAGGGCCGAAAGACGATGATCGGCCGATATCCGTCCCCCGATCGAATGGTGGTTTTCAAGTTCGTCAGCGAGACGGGCCGCTCTTCTCGACGGCCATTGTATCGCAACTCGATCACGTCGTGATTGCCCGCCGCATTGCACGCCGCGTTCAGCGTGCCAAATTCGTTATCACCTTGCGGCGACTGCGTCACGATCAGCAGGCCGCTCTGCTTCGGCGGCACGGCGCTCCGCAAGCCGTTCGCCGAGGAAGACCCCAGCGTGCCTTCGGCTCCGGTCAGATAAGCCATGGGAGCTTGATCTAAGGAAACCAAACCAAAATCCGCAGCCATCCCTTCGGCGACCGAAACTCCCCCGTCCATCCGATCCGGGCGCAAACCGTTCTCGGTAAGCCGATCCAGCAACCGCCGGTTTGCCGTATTAGTCTCCGTCGCCACCAGCACCGGACTGTCTGCCGATGTTTCCTCAGGCGGCGCATCATCCAACGGTTCATTCGCACCGCCCGACCCATTGGAAGCGGAAGAAGCAACGGCCTCCGCCGGTTGGTCGATAGGCGTTTCAGCCTCCGGGTCAGGCTCGTCGGCCGCGGGCTTCGTCGGCGTACTAACGGCCACGGAAGGCCCGGCGTCCTGATCCGCTGTTGGTCGTCCCCAGAAAAAATCCAGCAAAAACACGATGCAAACCAAAGCCGCCACCGGAACGATCCACGGCAAATGACGCTGCAACATCGAGACGGTCGGCTCGCGCGGAGCCACGAAAATCTTCCCTCGCGATCCCAGCGGATGCAGACCCACGTGATACGCCAGACCCGTCAGGTCTTCGACCAACTCGGTTGGGTGACTATACCGATGGCTGGGGTTCTTGGCCAACATCTTTTGCATCACCCGAGCCGCTTCCTCGGGCAATTCCGGCCGAAACTCTCGAATATCCGGCGGCTGGTCGCCTTGGTGTTGAAGCAGTTTCTGCAGGACCGTCCCCTCGGGAAACGGCGGCCGACCCGCCAGCATGTAAAACAGCGTGCAACCGAGTGAATAGATGTCGCTCCGAACGTCGGCATTGCGCGGATCGCGAGCCTGCTCGGGTGAAATGTAGTCGAATGTCCCCAGCGTCACCCCGCTGGCCGTCAGGTCGGCGGCCTCTGTATCAACCTTCCGCAGCCGGGCCAAGCCGAGATCGATCAGCTTCACGTGCCCTTCCGGCGTGACCAGAATGTTCGACGGCTTGACGTCGCGATGGATCACATCGTGCTGGGCCGAATGGGTCAGAGCCTCGGCCACTTGCAACGAATAACTGACCGCCTCGGCCAGCGACAAAGGACCCTTCCGCTCGACCAGAGCACGGATATTCATCCCCTCGATAAACTCGAAGGCGATGTAGTGCAAACCCTGGTCTTCGC
>CAYYOX010000154.1:0-5680 GCA_964473065.1 uncultured Planctomycetaceae bacterium
CGAGGTGGTCGACATTGCGCCGCATCCGGCCCAGCGGGCGCCGATTATCGAGGACGCCTTGGAGGCGGGCAAACACGTGCTTAGCCAGAAGCCGTTCGTGCTGGATCTGGATCTCGGCCAGCGGTTGGTCGACTTGGCCGACCGCAAAGGTTTGAAACTGGCCGTGAACCAGAACGGGCGCTGGGCGCCGCACTTCAGTTACATCCGCCAAGCGATCCGCTCCAGGCTGCTTGGCTCGGTCATGGGCGTGCAGATGTCGGTCCATTGGGATCATACGTGGATCGCCGGCACCGAGTTCGAGAACGTCAAGCATCTGATTCTCTACGACTTCGCGATCCACTGGTTCGATCAACTGGCCTGCTTCTTCGGCGAGCGGACGCCGCACCGCGTCTATGCCTCGGCCGTCCGCAGTCCCGAGCAACCGGTGCGTCCGCCGCTGTTGGCCCGAGCGATCGTCGAGTATGAAGAGGCGGAGGCTTCTTTGACCTTCGATGCCTACACGCGCTTCGGGGCTCGCGACCAGACGTGCGTCGTCGGCAGCGAAGGGACCATCGTCAGCGCCGGGCCGGACCTGAAGCAACAGTCGGTCACGCTCTACACGGCAGCCGGCCATGCCGTACCCGAGCTTCAAGGCTGTTGGTTCCCCGACGGTTTTCACGGCACGATGGGCGAGTTGCTCTGCTCGATCGAAGAAGACCGCGAGCCGACGATCAGTGCCCGCCGCAATCTAGAAAGTCTGGCCCTATGTTTCGCCGCCGTAGCCAGCGCCGAGCGCGGCGAACCGGTCGTCCCCGGCACGGTGCGAGCGCTGCCGAAGTCGTAGGAGACATTGGGACTACCACAGAGAGCACAGAGGACACAGAGAAAGAAGAAGAATACGGACAGCAAACAAATCTTCTCTGTGTCCTCTGTGATCTCTGTGGTTCCCCTTCTTCCCCTTCTTCTTTGATTGCGGCTACGTCTAATCGGCGTTGGCCCGGTCGACTAGATCTTGCCAGAAGTCGCGGGCTTTGCGGTGATGGGCTAGTTCCTTGCGGCCTTGTTGCGAGTCGGAGGCTTTGATTTGCTTTGCCCGCTCGTAGACCCAGTCGAGGAAGAACCCGGCGGCCTGACGGCTGATGCGGCGTTGGTAGTCGACTTCGACGTAGTATGGGCCGGTCATGGCGAAGCGGTAGGTTTTGGGTAGGTCGGTGACCGCACGGATCAAGAACCAGCCACTTTCTTGAAAGGTCAGCTTGGGTAACTTCCCGCTCTTGGCGTAGTCGTCGAAGCGGATCGAGTGCTCGACCCGGCCGTTCTTGATCAGTTCGAGGTAGCTGATCGGTTTGCGCGTTGAGAGGGTTAGCCCGATTTCCAGCTCCAACTCTTGGCCCTTTTCGACTGCGAAGACGTGGCCCGGGAGTTGGCCGTTTACGGTCGGGCGGATCAGGGGCCCGTTGGTTACCACGACGCGGCCTGCCCGGAAATTCTTCCACCAAGCTGCGTAGTCGAACTCTCCGTCGACGTGGACGTACATCCGGTTGTACCCGACCGGGTTGGGCGACACGCCGGACCCGCTGCCGGCGCTGGGCGGGATTCGCAGCCCGCAGTCGAGCAACTTGAAATAGATCTCCTGCGACCATTGCGAGTTACCCCAAACGCCCGGGTAGCGGCGTCGGTCGCGCGGTTTGCCGTCCGCCTCGTTGCCGATCACCGTCTCGCGGCAGAGATGGGCATGGGCCACTTGGATCGAGTCGATTTGCCCATGGGCCACCAGCATCGGCAGATCCCACCAGAACGGAGCACTCGCGTCGATCCAGACATCCGCGTTTTCGCGGGCCTTCAGCACGTGCTCCATCAGCGGCCGATCGGCCTCGGTCAGCGGTTTCGGCAGGTTGAAATAGAGCAGCGTGGTTCCCGGCGTATGGTGACCGCCGGCCATTAGGTGGTAGAAACGGTTCTCGTCAAAACGCACCAACGGTTCCTTCGGCAGCGGTTCGGTTTTCCCGTCCCACCAACCGATCACCTGCCCGACGTGCAAGTCGTCGGCTTCCATCAGCAGCGGAATGTCGCGAGCCCGGCGGCGAATGTACAAATCGCCCGAGTACCAGCCATCGGCCGCCATGTCGACGAATCGGGCCAGATCGATCTGCTTCGTGTCGTCGGCGAAGTTGTCGATACGAAAATGTCCGCTTCGGGTGACATACTCCGGCCCGCGCTCCAGATCGAATGTATAGTTACCCACCGGCAGGTCGAGCAAGATCTTCCCGGGAAAGACGAAGTGGTCGTGCCAGAAAGGGGCCCGCTTGGCTCTTCGGGGCTTTCCCGCGGCGTTCTTCAAGTGCATTCGGCAGGCGATCGGCTTGCCGGTCTGACGATCGACCACCGTGATCGCCAATTGCCCTCGACCGGCAGCCCAGGCCGTATTGGCCAGGATCAGCAGGAGGCCAAGTTTCAGGAGAGTCAAAGGTTTCGACATGCTTGTCAGTCTCGCCAGATGATTGTGTTTGCACGGCCTTTTCGCCGGATATCTGAATTGTAGCATGTAGCTGGGCCCCGCCTTGAACAATGGGTGGCCAAAAGTCTAGAATAGTAGGACTGGCAACCGAACCTACGGGAACATTGGTACAAGATGGCCGAGGACTATTATAAGACGTTGGGGGTGCGTCGCGGCTCGACGCAGGACGAGATCCAGAAGGCCTATCTGGAGCTGGCGCGGAAGTACCATCCCGATATGAACCCCGACGACAAGACGGCCAAGACGAAGTTCCAGGAGGTCCAGGCGGCCTTCGACGTGTTGAGCGACACCGAGAAACGGGAAATGTACGACCGCTACGGCAGCTCGTTCGAGACGATGGGCCCCGGCGGTCCGACAGGCAGCACGACCTGGGGCGCCGGGCCGGGCGGTTTTCAGGGGGAAGCCTTCGATTTTAGCGAACTTTTCGGCCAAGGCGTCGGCCAGCAGCCGCGGGGCGGTTTCGGCAACATTTTCGAGCAATTTCGCCGTGCTGGCGGGCAGGGCGGTCCCAAGCGGACTCAGCGCGGGGCCGACCTGAAACACGAATTGCAGATCCCCTTCAATACGGCCGTGATGGGCGGAGAAGCCCAAATCACGCTGCAGCGCGCCACGGGAAAGACCGAAACCATTGCGGTGAAGATCCCCCAAGGCATCGCCGACGGCAAGAAGATCCGCGTCCGAGGTCAAGGCGAGCCCGGCCCGCGCGGCTCGACGGCAGGCGACATCCTGCTCACAATTCGCGTTGCACCGCATCCCTACTTCCAGCGGCGCGGGAATCATCTCCATATCAAGGTTCCCGTGACGATCGCCGAAGCGGCCTCGGGGGCGAAGATCGATGTGCCCACGCCTAGCGGCACGGTGGCCTTGAGCGTGCCGGCCGGCTGTAGCTCCGGCATGAAGCTGCGAATCAAGGGCCATGGCGTATCGCCAAAGAGCGGTCCGCCGGGCGATCTGTTGGCCGAGATCCAGGTAACGTTGCCGAAAGATCTCAGCGACGCCGACCGCAAGTTGCTCGATGAAGTTGGCCGGCGCTATCCCGAGAATCCCCGCGACAAGCTCCAGTGGTAATCGGATGAGCGACCAGCGATTTCTTCCCCAGCACCATGTCCGGCGTCAGGCCGATTTCCAAAGGGTCTACGGATGTCGCTGTCGGGCCTCGGACGATCGGCTGCTGGTTTTCGGTTGCCCCAACGGGCTACCCTATCCGCGCTTGGGGCTGTCGGTCTCGCGCAAGCTGGGCGGGGCCGTACTGCGCAACCGCCACAAGCGACTCATCCGCGAGGCCTTTCGCCTCAGCCGGGAACAACTCCCGGTGGGTATCGACCTGATCGTGATTCCCCGCCACACGGCAAAGCCCGAGCTGGCCCCGTTGCTGAACTCACTCCCCAAGCTGGCCGCACGTGTTGCGCGACAACTTGGAAATAGGTAGGGTGGGTCGAGGCACGAAGACCCACGCGAAAGATAATGACGAAAGGAAGAAGCTTACGTCATTATTCGGATTGCGCCATTCAGTGCTGCGCGGGCCCTTGCTGCTCGACCCACGCTGCCTATCCTCAAGTTCCGGAAGTTCATCGCGAACGGGCCTAAAAGTATTGGTCGTCCTCGATATCCACTTGCCACAACTGTTCCAACTGCTGGTGCGTCTTCCGCCAAGAACGGATCATCGGGTGATGCTGGTGCAGCAGCCACGTGTGGAACGAGTGTTCCGATTGGTTGTCGAACGGATTGGGGAATGCCCGTTGCAAGTCGGGTAGGTCGCGCCAGATTGAGAGAAACTTATGGCACAGCGACCGACGCGATCGGAAGCGGGAGAACTCGAACTGCCGGGGAGGCTCCGTCGGCAAATCGTTGATCCACGAGTGGTCGGGTTCGTAACCGAGTCGAACCAACAGATCCGGAAACTCGTGTCCCAGCAGGTCCACGATACCGCGATAAAAGTAGTTGCGCCAGTCGCCGGCCTTACCTTTTCTAAGGAACGAATTGCGCCGCTCTTGGGTGCCGCCTGTGAGTGCTCGGAAAGTGTAGCGGTCGACAACCTCGGTCAGTGCATGCTCCGGTACTTGACAGCCAAGGAATTCGCAGCATCGGGTAACTTCACTTGCTGTGTCGGCTAACAATGCCTCATACCGCACCTGATGCATGGTGCCGCGCGGCGCGGTGTTCCAGCGGTGGTACTTGACAGCCTGCCGGGCATAGAACCCCAAGTACGTTCGTTGCCAATCCGGGTTTTGCCGCAAGGTTTCGGTCACCGGATCGCGAATCGTGAAAATCTGGACCATCGGTTTACTGAGAGTCGCAAGATCGTGATAGAAACGCGACACAATCGTATCGCGAGGGTCCCGAATGATTTGAATGATTAAGAAAGTGGGAAACCAGTTACGGACCTCCGCTACGGTCAGATGCTTCGCCGGGCACCCGAAGGCCATATGCGGGGCCAACTTGTTAACCGAAATCGGTTCAAAAAGCCGCCTCTCGATATCCTCGATCTCCCACGTGTTCGTCGTGGGCATCGAACGCAGACCGCTATGCGCCCCTTTCAGCTTCGGCAGTATGTCTCCGAAAGCCTCCATAAGGCTTAGCCGTTGTGGACTCGACACCGAAATCGGCTCTTCGCCCAAAGGGTTGAGCAATCGCTTGACACAAGTTTCGACCGGAATACCGCATGCAGAAAGTCGCTTAACCATCGGTTGGCTCTCGATGAGCCACTCTGTCACCAGGGGAATCCCGCGCTGCGAATCGAACGAGTATCCGCCGATCGCGTCCAACTCGAAGAGCATCGCCGTCAGCCAATTATTCCCGCTCTTGCTCAGACCGGTTATCAAAAAATACATCGCCATTGCCCGAAAGAAATCTAGCCGACATCGCAAACTGCCACAGCCGGCCATCGTGACGAAGCACCCCCCCGCCGCGGGAAAGCTCCTCATCATCGTATCGGCCGGTATAACCGTTAAAAGCCAGCTATTCTCACAGGCATCGCTAGAAATCGAGCATGCAAGGGCTTCGGTCGGCGGTCCTATTGCAACCCATTCCAGGGTGCTTGCTCGGCTACGTCTTCCAGTTCGTAGCCGTCGCCGTCGCCGATGCACGGGGAAAGGATGGCCAGCAGCTTGGCGTCGCGGTCGGACTTATTGAACGAGGCGTGGACCGTGTCGCCGGAGATGAAGACCGAATCACCCGCCTTCA
>CAYYOX010000154.1:5690-11783 GCA_964473065.1 uncultured Planctomycetaceae bacterium
CGAGCCATTGTTCGACTTCGCCCTCGATGGCGTAGATCATCTCTTCTTGGTTCGGATGCTTATGAAAGGCATGCCCTCCGCCCGGGGTCAAGGTGACTTCGATCACCACGAGGTTTCCGGCGCCCGTGCTGGCCGGTCGGCTGCACCAGGCCAGCGAACCCCAATCGAGTTGTTGTCGGACAGCCTCACTTGCCGGTACGAATTTGCCGCTCATTGGCTACTCCCTTTCGTTTTGCGTTTACGGTTAGGCCGTCTAGCATCCGCCGGTACGGCGGTTTTTCGGACGAGTGGTATCTCCACATCAAGCCGCCGTGCCGGCGGCTGCTAAACCTCCAAGCCGCCGTGCCAGCGGCTGCTAAACGGGACAAGCCCCATTATGGCCGAAGATCTGGTGAAGTCAATGCCCGGGGCCGAATCGCCCAAACGCTTGCTTGGGCTCTCGTTCCCACGCAGAGCGTGGGAACGAGATCAACATCGCGGCGGATGTCACGTTTTAGCCATTTTCACCTCGAGCGGCGTCTCTTGGCTGTCGATCGACGTATGCGCGACGCGCAACGGTAACGAGAACGATATTCCTTGTTCCTCGAACGCGCGGTAGATTTCGAGGTTGACCTTTTCATTCAGTGCCAGGAAATCCCAATAACTGGGCGGTGTATACCAATAGATTACTCGAATGTTGAAGGCCGTGGGTAGGAAGTCGGTGAAGAAGACTCGGGGGGGGAATTCGGGGTCCATTCCTTCGTGGTCTTCCAGCGCGGCCCGGATGATGGCGATCGCCTTCTCGATCTTCTCGCGGGGTGTGTCCAGCGGGATGTGCAGGTCGGCAATCTTGCGAATGTGCGGCCGGCGGCCCACATTCTCGATATCACTTCGGGCCAATTCGTCATTGGGGATCGTCATTTGGTGTCCCGTCAGCAGACGAATCCTGGTGCTGCGCAAGCCGATGTCTTCCACCACTCCATCGTGCTTGTTGAAAATGATTCGCTCGCCGACGCGAAACGGTTTGTCGGCCATGAGCATCAGGGTCCCGAACAGGGTTTTCAAGGTGTCTTGTGCCCCGAACGCAAGGGCCAGGCCACCGACCCCGGCACTTGCCAGCAGGGTCGCGACGGGAATGCCAAGATACTGTCCTCCCGCGAGGAAAAGAGCCGCCACTGCAACCAGGCTCAGCAATTTGGAAACGATGCGAATCAACTGGGCGTTGAGTCCTTGCGGATTGATCCGCGGCGAGGCAATGATGCTTTCCGCCACGCGGTTGCTCAGTGCGAAAATCACCACGACCGCGGCCAGCAAGGAGGCCGTGGTGGCAAAGAAACTCAGGAAATAAAGCGGGTTGCCCCGAATCGTCAGATCATCCTGGGCGACACGCTTGAATTCCCAGGGAATCAGCACGGCAGCTATCGGAAAAACGAGCGTCAACCAGTACCTCACAAGGCCCTTTTTTCGAGATCGCTGCGTCAAGCGTACCTGCAGCCAGTAGGCCGTGACCATGAGAGCGACGACCACCGTCAGCGCGATCATAAGCCCGGGCCACTTCCATGCCGCCAGTCCCCAGACTCGCCCGTGCTGCATCTTCTCAGGGAGACGTGCCACAAAGGCGGCTAGCCTCGGATCGCCTGGCGCCGACACATACCACCGGTAGAGATCCTTCGACACCTTCGGCCCGGTCGTGCGATATGGTCTGGACTCGATTTGCCTGAAGTACTCTACAGCCCGATCCACGGTTCCGGTAGAGAAAAGGTACTCATGCTTCTGCGGTCCTTCCTCGACCCGCGCGATGGTGATTCTGGTACCCGGGATCCGCCATTGGGACAGCTTTTCGAACCCTCCGGCGGCTTCAATGGCTTTGATGTCGGGAATGTCGTCCTCGAGCGGCAGTTCCACGCGATCGAGTATGTCCTTAAGGCATGCGGCGACTTCTGCCGCCCGGTCAAAACGCGCAAAGGCCGGAAGTTCGCTCATGTCGATGCAGTCCAACACCAGCATGGCAGTTCCAACATTGTCGGGTGCAGTTCGATCGAAATACTGCTGGGACTTGATCAGATCGTGGATTTCATTGCAGCCGTCGATAAAGCTCACAAGCGTGGCTCTCGGGCTGGAAGTGTCGGCCGCCTTGATTGCGCCGTGTTCCGCAGCGGCGGCGACCGCATGAGGGACCCAAACAGTGAACACCGCAACCAGTAACAAAATGCCGGCAGAACTCAGCGTGACCCTACACTGCCTCGGCAAGCTATCGACCTTCGGCCACCACCTCATGGGCATACCTCGTTCTTTCGTGAAACGGCCTTAGGACTTGTAAAGAAACTACTTCCGGAATTCGTTTACAAGTCCTAAGTACTCTATTATTCCGAGCCGGCGGCCACGGGGCATTCTGAAGAGATTCAGGTCCCGCCACCCCAACACGATAACACGATGTTCGCCAAACACTTACGACGTCGACATAACGATACCAGACTTCGAGAAAGCGGGAAAGACACCCTGTCGGCCCGCGCATGGCGGGAGAGAAACTACCCGAACCGGTCGCCTGTAAAGTCAGGAAATCGCCAGAAATGGGTGGCTGGGGCAAAGCGCAGCGGTGCCCCAGGACCCATATTCCTGGGGCTTCGCTGCGCTCAGCCGCCAGCCACCCCTCGTCGCGGATTTCGGGGAACTTGCGGCCCAAACGTTGCGAACTCCACCCGTTTTGGGTAGAATAAAGTCTGAGTTTGGGTTTTCGATCTTCGCACCTCCTTGCCTCAGGGGCCTCCAATGCGATACCGCCTGTGCAGCCGTTGTCTGTTACTGGGGATGGTTGTCTGTTGCTTCGGCGCGAGGGCCGTCGCTGTGGACAACTCTCCGCCGCCGATCCTGCAATGGTTCGACTCCTCCTACGAAACCATGATCAACCGCACGGCAGACGTGTTCATGGCCGGGTACGGCGCGGTCTGGACGCCGCCGCCGGGACGCGGGGATACGGGTGACCATTCGGTCGGCTATGACGTCTATGACCGCTTTGATCTGGGACGCTGGGATCAGCCCACGCTTTACGGCACCGAGACCGGACTGCAACGCACCGCGACGATGTTCCATCGGGCGGCGTTCGACCTGCATGTTGACTTCGTGCTCAACCACAACGGGTATTCCGGAACCGGTGACGCCGCCGAGCGAGCCGCTTTTCTGGAGGCCGGCGCCTACCCGGCCTTCTTCCTCGAACATGGCGGCGATGTGGATGGTGATTTTCACTCGGCCTTTGCATCCGGCGACCTTGACGGCCGTTTGGCAGGCTTGATCGACATCGACCACAGCAAGAACTACCAGGCGATCCGCAACCCGGTGCCGGGCTTCGAGAACAACCTTCCCGCCGGCAGCGTGCCGTTGTACGGGCGGCTGGCCAATGTGGCGCGGGAGAGCAACCGCCGTTTTTACCCCGACGTCGGCCACGAGACGATTTATGTGTTCGATCCGAAGACGGGCGAAGGCGACATCCCCATCCATCAGTTCAATTTCGACGATCCCATGGCGGGCGATCCGGTCGAGGAGAACGCCACCGGCTATCTGATGCGCAACGCCCAATGGCTCGTACAGGTGATCGGCGTGGACGGGCTGCGGATCGACGCGGCCAAGCATGTCGAGGGTTTCGTGCTCGATTACATCGACCGCGCCGTGTATCGCGCCAATCCGCGCCGGTTGCTCGACGGCAGCACCAAGCACGTGTTTTCTTACGGCGAGGTCTTCGACAGCGACCCGGGCAAGCTGCTCTCGTACGTGAGAAAGGATATTGACCCGGGCAACCCCGGCGTGGTCGGCGGCAATCGCGACGTGTTGGATTATTCGCTCTATTTCGCCATGAAGGAAAATCTCGAACAGCATGGCACGCCGGGCGTCTGGCAAAACATCCGCGATGCGTCGTTGGACCACCGCGACGACGGAATGCACAACGGCTCGGCGGGGGTGAAGTTCGTGCATAACCACGATGTGTTCAAACCCTACAAGCTCTCCGATGTGGCCCATGCCTATGTGTTGATGATGCCCGGCGAGGCGGCCGTTTACTTCAATGGCAAAGAGTTCGGCGACAATCGCGACTTCCCCAAGGAGGGCCGCGGCGACGCCTTGAGTGTCGGCGGCTCGAGCCCCTTGACCAAGTTGCTGGACGCCCGGGCGACGCACGGACGGGGCAACTACGCCGAGCGTTGGATTGACGACCAGGGCATCTTCATCTTCGAACGCGTCAGCAGCGCGGTGATCGGCCTTTCCAACCGCGGCGACGGTGGCTACGACACGCGTTACCCCGAAGTCGGGTTCGCGCCCGGAACTTTCCTGATCGAACTGACCGGCAACGCCAACGATCCGCTGATCGATCCGAGCGACGACATTCCCGAGGTACTCACCGTTTTCCAGGACGGCAGCGACGGCCGCAACAAGATCGAGATGAAGATCCCCCGTAATTTCAACCACCTTGGCGAAGAGCACAATCGCGGTTACGTCGTTTACGGGTTGCCCACGCCCCAGGCGGCCGACGGGCTGGAGTTGCTGGGCGTCGAGACCATTCTGCCGGGCCAGACCGACCCGAGCAGCGACTACGAGAACGGGATCAACCGCCAGACCGACCTGCACGTGGTCACCGGCGACGCCCTGGAAGTCCGGCTGCAAACCGAGGAGGTCCGGCTGCTGGGGCTCGACGAACTGCGCGACGTTTGGGCCGACGGCGACAACGCCCTGTTGAAGCTTGACGGCGGACTGGATATCAACGGCAACGGATACGTCGATCACACCACGCCGGGTAGCGTGGCCTATGGGTTCGAGTCCTTCGCCGACAAGTCCAGCCCGCTGATCGGTCCCGAAGGAATCGACGGGCTCCGCGGTGACGGCCAGTTCCTGCAAACGATCGACGTGACCGCCTTGGAAGAGGGCGTACACCTGCTGGAAGCCCGGACGTTTCGCCATCGCACAGACGGCGGCCCGGCCGTGTTCAGCAGTTTCAAGAAGGCAATCTACGTCGACCGCCTGCCGCCGGAGTCGGGAATCCACGAACTCCGCGCGGTCAACAGTCCCGGCGATACGGACGTGCTAGTCGAGTCGTTGGACTTTACCGGTGACGCGGTCCACGTGTTTCTGAACCTGCCCGAGTCGGTTACCGAGACGGAAATCTACGAGATGGCCGCCCTGGGTGAAGGTGCTTCACAACAGATGGACGTCAATCTGTTCAAACGGTATTTCGAGGGAATCGGCGCCGGCAACAACGTCCTTACACTGGTCACCTTCGAGCCGACCGGTAATTCGAACGTGCAGCGGCTGACCGGCCAATGGGTCGACGGCCGCGGCAGCGGGCTGGGTGATTTGGATCACGACGGGCAGTACCAACCTGCCGACATGGCCTTCAGTGATTTCGGCTTCGAGCGCGTGTTGTACAGCCAAAACGCCGAGTTCAACCCGGCTGGCGATGTCAACGCCGACGGCCGCGTGGACAACCTCGATTTGTATGCACTGGACGCGGCGCTCCAGGCCGCCGGCGCGCCGCAGGCTACGCTGGACGCTTACGGCGAAATGCTGCTGCGACGCGGCGACTTCACCGGCGATTTCGGAACCAATCCGTGGGACATCGACGAGCTATACGGCCGCTTCGACTCGACCGACTGGTTCGACGATCTGAGCGTGGATGGGACCACCGATCAGGACGACATCGATATCCTCGTGCGGATCATCCTGGGCGCCGAATACGGCGACGTGAATCTGGACACGGGAATCGACATCGCCGACCTGCAACTGCTGCACGACAGTTGGGAAGAGCTGGGTGGCTGGGCCTCCGGCGACCTGACCGGCGACGGTTTCGTCGGCCCGGCGGACCTCGAACTGGTCGAACTCTATTGGAACTCGACTCAGGATTTCGATCAGGCGTTCAACCAAGTGTTCATCATCCCCGAGCCCTCGAGCATCCTGCTTCTGAGCATCGGAGCACTGCTGGCGTGCCTGCTACGGCGTCGGCTTTCAGAGGTCTTTGTAGGAGGCGACTCCCGTCGCCGATCTCGCTAAGAACTTGCAAAGGAATTACTTTCGGGATTTGTTTAGCCGCCGCCGGCACGGCGGTGAAGGCAAGATCTCCAATCTCATCGCCGT
>CAYYOX010000155.1:0-2078 GCA_964473065.1 uncultured Planctomycetaceae bacterium
AACTGGGGCACTGCGGCCCCGGAATGGAGTCGAACCATGCGGGGCAGGATGCGTTTGGCCTTTCTCTTGGTGTTGTCGCTGGCACTTGTGATCGTTGGAAACGGATACCTCTTCGCCGAGGACGTGAATCTCGGTGACGATCCGGACATTCCCGAGGATTATCTGGGCGCGAGTGTCTCGGCCAAGATCGGTTGGAACGACGCGTGGATGAATACGCTCGGCCAGATCAGTCGGAGCGATGACTTCATTAACGCCTCGTACGGCAGCGGAACGGTCACGGCCGACGTCCTCGGTGACGGGACCGGCGTGGTCACGAGCCTCACCACGGCCCTGCAACAACTCGCCGGGCAAACCGAGACCTTCGGGAACTCCTGCCAATCGCTCAAGCCGATGACCTTCACTTCAAACGTTCACTCGGACGGGGAGACGGTTACCGTGAGTGTCGATGTCCACTTCGACGGGCTTCTCACCGTGCGGGAAGACGCTACGGGCAACACGGCCGAAGCGCGTGTCGAGTATCTGGCCGAGATCACACAGTACAACGCGGCCACCGGCGAGCGGGAGATCTACCAGGACAATTCGTTCGACGGCGTCGCATGGGTCGAGGACGACGGGACCGGGGCGACCGTCGTCGTGCCCGAGACCTACGAATGGATGGAGGAAGAGGGCCCGCAGCCGAACGCTTGGTACGGCAATGGAAACCTAAGTACCAAGAAGGTCGTGTTAGCGGGTGCGGGAGCGGGCGAGATCAACGTTGCCGACCTTCCGGCCGCCTCGCAGGCCCAGGCAACGAATGACATCGGGGCCGGCCGCACGCTTTACTATCTCGTCTACGACGAGACGTTCACGTTCGACGCCACGGTCGGCGAAACGTACTACATGGAAATGGATTTGCTGACGGCCGCCGGGGTCTTGGGAAACACCGGCTCGAACAGTTATGCGCAATCCGACTTCAGCAACACCATCCGTTACGAGTTCAGCGGCGCAGGACTGGCGGTGGCAACCGAAGTCTTTGTCGACGGTAATGAAACGATCAACACGGCCGACTTTTTCGGAGGCGCTTCGTCATCCACCCAGCTCTCCGACGCTACGCTGACCTGGGCCGGAAACAACAATCTGGCTAGCGACATGGAAATGGCCGCCGGAACGGTCAATACCTTCGACACGGTCGCGTTCACACCCACGCTCTCCGGCGACATCTCCGGAAGCGGAACGCTCGACAAGACCGGCGCCGGCACGTTGACTCTGACCGGCGGTCTGGCCGGGTTCACCGGCCGCGTACTCCTGTCGCAAGGAACCTTGGATATCAACAGCGCGAGCGACAGGTCGCTTTCCGGCGATATTTTTGGGGCCGGAACACTGCTCAAACAGGGCGCCGGCACACTGACCCTCTCGGGTGCACTGAACGGCTTCACCGGCGCGGTCAACGTCAACGCAGGAACATTGAATCTTAGCCCCAGCTCGGATACTTCATACTCCGGTGTTATTGGCGGGACCGGAACACTTCAAAAAAGCGGCGCCAGCACACTGAACCTCACGGGCAACAGCGGCGGATTCGGCGGAGCGACACAAGTCGACGGCGGCACGCTCGCGGTCAACGGGACGCTCGGCGGGGATGTGGCCGTGGCGTCGGGCGCCACGCTCGGCGGCAGCGGGACCGTCTCCGGAAATGTTTCCGGTGCCGGAAATGTCGCGCCGGGTAACTCGATCGGCACTATAAATATCGGCGGAAACTACAACCCGGCCGCCGGATCTCAACTTGTGATCGAGGTCAATAACAGTGCAACCGATCAGGTGATTGTCGGCGGAACGGCCAATGTTACGGCCGCCGAAATGGTTGTCGAGCCGCTCGAACGAATCACGGCCGACCGCGAGTTTCGCTTCATGACCGCGACCAGTATTACGGGCCCCTTCGCCTCGCTCGACACGTCGAACATCGACTTCACTGTCGAACTGCGGGCCGGCGGCGCCGAGTACTGGGTGCTGGTGGATCGCCAGCCATACGCCAGTGTCATGCCGACGGTGAATCAGGCGGCAATCACGCCGGCCTTCGATTCGGCTTTCGATTCGGCAACCGG
>CAYYOX010000155.1:2088-7621 GCA_964473065.1 uncultured Planctomycetaceae bacterium
CACGAGCTTCGTCTACGGTATGCTCGCTCGGCGGCTTCGCGCGGATATGGCGCCACGATGTGGCGCCAGCCCGTGCGATGATCCCGCCTCCGGATGCGACGCGGGTTGGACCGGATGGATCTCCAGTTTCGGTCGAGGCGGTGCGGCTACCAGCGACGGTAACGCGCACGGATACCACAACTCGCTCGGCGGACTCTTGGCCGTTTTCGAAAAATCACTCACGCCGTTCGACCGGCTCGGATTCTTCTACAGCTACGGGCGGTCTTATGTGTCGACCTCGGGCGGCCTGGACAACATCGCGGACGTCGACAGTCACCACTGGGGCGGCTACGTGACGAAACGCGGATGCTTGGAATATCTCACACTCGCCGCCGGAGTGGGACACGACTCGTACCAGACGGCCCGGCGACTACAGTTCGGCGCAATCGACCGAACCGCCCGGGCCGACCATTCCGGCTGGCAGTCGAGTGTCTACGCGGAAGCCGGTCGCAACTACGTCGGCAGCCGCGCGACGTTGCAACCGTTCGCCGCCCTGAATTACATCTTCATGCACCAAAACGCCTTGACGGAAAGCGGAGCCAATTCGATGAACCTCAGCGTCGGGGATCTCGACATGCACTCGCTGCGAACGATCCTCGGCACCCGGCTCGCGACCACGGTGCCGCGCCGCGCCGGCATCGGTTCGCCCGAGGTCGACTTGCACCTTTTCTGGACACACGATCTGCTCGGATCCGTGATGGGTGTCGGCACAATTTCGCCGACGGGCCTCCCTTCGTCGTTCGCGGTGCGCGGCGTGAACACGGGCCGCGATTGGATCGCCATGGGGCCCAGCATCAAGTGGGATTTCTCCCAAGGCTGCAAGCTCTTCGCCGAGTACGACCTGACCTTCAACCGCCACGCAGCCTACCACACCGGCAGCGGCGGGATCGAATTGGCTTGGTAGCCTTTAACCGCTCAGCTTTGCCCGACGTTCCGTCCTACGTCAACGGGCCGCGGCGCGAGAGAAATCCTCGGTAAGCCCGGGCGTTGCCGCGGACGACCAAGACGTACATCCGCCTGCCCTCCCGCCAGGCCGAGGTGGCACATCCGGCCGTGTTGTAGCGGGGTTTCGACGGCGGCGAACCTGCCCTGAGACCGGAAATACCCCGGTGGTCGACCACGTACAAAACGGCCCTGACGCCGCCTTGGTCCATGTCGTAGGCCACGCCGCGACGGCCGAGGAAGCCGCCCATCCGGCGCCAACGAACGCCGCGCAGTCCCTTGGCCACGAACCGGCTCGGTCCAAACGTCGAGGGCGGGTCCAGTTGGGCTAATAGATTGCCGGGTTCCGGCGGCTGTTGGGCCTCGGCGGAAAACAGCCGGATCGCCTCGTTCAGCGCGTCCTGTTCGCTGTAATTTGCCGGTTGGCCCAGCCACAAGGCGGCAAACCAAACGGCCGCCGCACCGACCAAGCTCCCGGCCGCCAGCATCCAACGTCGTCGGGAGACGTTCGATCGCGGCTGAACCTCGGGCGTCGCCTCGGCAAGATGTGCCAGCAATCGTTCCTGCAACCCCTCGGGAACCGGCACGTCGGCAAAACAGGCACTAAGCGTGGCGTCGATCTGCTGGAGTTGCTCGTGCAGTAGGCGAAGTTCCGGATTGCGCGCCAGCTCGTCGGCCAGGAAATCGAGCGCCGGATCGTTTGCGTCGTCGCTACCCGGCCGACAGACTTCGAGCGCCTCAAGAATCCGCTCATCGAAAATCGGTTGTTCTTTCATGGCGACGCTCTGATCGTCAGTTATCGATCCGCCTATTGGGTCGTACTCGGTTGCCGCGTCGGCGTTTCAGGCTGCGGGGGCTTCAGCAGTTCACGACGAAGGCACCCCTTGGCTCGGGCAAGGCGGCTCATCACCGTCCCGATCGGCAAGTCGAGTTGTTCGGCCATCTCGCGGTACGAATACTCCTCGAAATAAAACATCATCACCACCACGCGGAACACGTCGGGAAGCTCGTCCAGTGCTTCCTGCAGCCGCTCGCGGTCGATTTCTTCTTCCTGCGGTATCCCGGCCGGGATGGCCTCGATGCTCAATCCAAGGTCCGCCATGGCCACCGGACGCCGCTGCTGCCGGGTCTTCAGGAACCGATTCCTGAGGATCGTAAACAGCCAACTCCGGGCACGCTCGGCCTCGCGCAACTGCCCAAGCTTCTCTTGGGCCACCATAAACGTATGCTGCGTAAGGTCTTCGGCCTCGGGCTGCGAACCGCTCAGCCGGAAGGCATACGCATATACGGCTTGGTGGTGCTCGGCAACAAGTTGGGCGATTTGCATCCTCGATCGCTCACCGGCCATACCGGGTCCCTTTGTTAAGAGTCGTAAGGTAGGGGGATTATTCCCCGAATTCTCGAAAAAAAGACAATCTCCCCTCTCCCTTTGGGAGAGGGGCCGGGGGTGAGGGCATAGAAAAGACACGCAAGCCCTCACCCTAACCCTCTCCCAAAGGGAGAGGGGACCAATTTGCAAAAACCTATTCCTATCCGTGATATTCGTGGAATCCGTGGTTTCTTCGGTGATGGAACCAGATTTTGCTGCTACAGCCCCAAAAAACACGGGTTCCAACCTTTCCTCAGGAAATTCTAGGTTCTTCGGGAATAAATGCCCAGGGGTCGGACTCTATAATGGCGGACTGCGGGAGTGTTTCCCGCAAGAATGTTCTTTCGTCCCCCTGAATTCAGGAAAGGTGGTTAAGATGAGGTATTTACTGGTATTGTTGATGATTTTGAGCGTGAGCGTGGGCATGGTGGGTTGTCAGGGTGGCGACGACGACACCGACACGCCCGCCCCTGAGGCTGGCGATGACGCCGGTGACGCCGACGACGGTAGCGCCGACGCCGACGCGGACGCGGACGCCGACGCGGAGCCGGAAGCCGACGCAGAGCCGGAAGCCGACGCACCCGAAGAGCCGCCGGTTGAGTAAGCGCTCATAAGCGTTGAAAAAATGCATCGGGGGAAGGACGCTCCACGGAGCAACCTTCCCCCGTTTGCTGCGCAGTGAGCATGACGCTCGACTTCAGACGCCAAGCCCGCGTGGCACACCCCTTTTCACCCAAACGACGCGTTGCTATGCTCTGATCGGTGCGGAAAACAACGGGATTCCGGGAGATTCATGATGGCGACGGGATTTGGGATTATCGGGTGCGGGTTGATTGCCGACTTTCATGCCAAGGCACTGGCCGACGTGCGAGGGGCAAAGTTGGTCGCGTGTTACGACGTCGTGCCGGCGGCCGCCAAGCGATTGGCCCGGTCGACCGGCTGCACGGCCTACGACGATTTGAAGCAACTGTTGGCCGACCCGGCCCTCGACGTGGTCACGATCGGCACGCCCAGCGGCGCGCATCTGGAACCGGCCGTTGCCGCGGCCAGGGCGGGGAAGCATGTGATCGTCGAGAAGCCGCTGGAAATCACCTTGCGCCGCTGTGATCGAATCATCCGCGAGTGCGAGAAGGCCGGCGTGGTGCTTTCGACCATCTTTCCCTCGAGGTTCCACGATTCCAGTGCGGAGATGAAACGGGCAATCGATGCCGGGCGGTTCGGGCGGTTGACCGTCGGCGACGCGATCGTCAAGTGGTATCGCACCCAGGAGTATTACGACAGCGGCGCATGGCGCGGCACGTGGGAACTCGACGGCGGCGGGGCCCTGATGAATCAGGCCATCCACAATGTCGATCTGCTGTGTTGGCTGATGGGACCGGTCGCCGAAGTTCGAGCCCAGACGGCCATGCTTGCCCATAAGCGAATTGCCGTGGAAGACGTTGCCGTGGCTACACTGCAATTCGAGAACGGGGCGCTGGGGATCATCGAAGCCAGTACGGCCATCTACCCGGGCTACTTGAAGCGACTTGAAATCCACGGCTCCGACGGTTCGGCCGTGATGGAAGAGGAAGACCTGATCAAGTGGGACTTCGCGAAGAAGGGCCGACGTGACGCGACGATCCACCGGCAGATGTCGCAACAGAAAAGCGGTGGCGGCGGGGCGGCCGACCCGGCAGCCATCGGCTACCATGGCCATACGCGGCAGTTTCAGGATGTGCTCCGCGCGATCAAGAAAGGCACAAACCCGCTGATCGACGGCCGTGAAGGTCGCCGCTCGGTCGAGGTGATCCTGGCCATCTACAAAGCGGCCGAGACGGGCCGAGCCGTCTCGTTACCCCTGAAAAACGACCCCGTGCTGAAAGCCCGAAAAACGGGTGTTAAGCGGTAAGAAGAAGAGGGAAGGAAAAAGGGGAAAGAGGGAAAAGGGGAAAAAGCAAGGAGTGATTGGGATAGGATAAACATCCGTCCGACCCGTTAAAGACTGTTCGTAGTGACCGCATTCATGCGGTCTTTCCCGGGATTCCGGCGACCAGCCCCAATGAATCGGGGCACTACAAACGGGTTGTACTGATATACAGCCGTCTTATTGTTTCCCCTTTTCCCACTTTCCCTTTTTTCCTTCCCGTTCCCACAATCTGCTTTATCTCCCCGAAAAAACCGCTCTTGGCTTCCGGGGCGATTACTGCGAAAATGGGGCGGCCGGGTTGGGAATGTCGTTTCCACGGAGGGAAGTGTTTCATGCGTCAGCGGGTTGTCGATTATCTGGTCTATGTGCTCGTGCGGGTGTTGATTTGTGTGGTTCAGGCCATGCGGATCGAGACCGGCCAGGCTATTGCGCGCCGATTGGGGTGGCTGTTTTGCGACGTGTTGAAACTCCGCCGCGGGGTGGTCGACGAGAATCTGGCCCATGCGTTTCCCGAGCTTTCCGGGGCGGCCCGATATCGGCTTGCCCGCCGGATGTGGGAACATCTGTTTCTGTTGGCGCTCGAGGTGACCCACGCGCCGCGAAAGATCCACGAGACCAACTGGCGCGACTTCATCAGCGTGCAACACGCCGACCGCCTGGTTGGGGCCCTGCTGGCAGACCGGCCCAATCTGATCGTGACGGCCCATTTCGGAAACTTCGAAGTGGCCGGCGTCGTGCTGGGGACCTTGGGGTTCCCGACCTACACGGTCGCCCGAACGCTCGACAATCCCCATATCGATCGTTTCTTGAACCGGTTCCGTGGCGGAAGCGGACAGCACATGATTTCCAAGACGGGCGGGTACGACCAAATCGTCGACGTGCTGGCCGGCGGAGGGAACATGACCTTCCTGGCCGATCAGTATGCCGGAGCAAAAGGCTGTTGGGTCGAGTTCTTCGGGCGTCAGGCCTCGGCCTATAAGGCCATCGCGCTGTTGGCCCTGGATAACGACGCCCCGGTGATCGTCTGCTCGGCTCGGCGTGTAGGCGGTCCGCTGGAAATCGAGCTGTATATCCATGCGGTTTTCGACCCGTGCCAAGCGCCCGACGAGTTGACCAACGTCCGCCAAATCACGCAGTGGTATACGAGCCAAATCGAGGAGTCCATCCGGCTGGCACCCGAGCAGTACTGGTGGTTGCACCGCCGCTGGAAGGACACCCGCAAACCACGCTGCCGCCGCGACGCAAAAGCGGCCGCGTAGTGTGACGTGCATCTACTC
>CAYYOX010000155.1:7721-11751 GCA_964473065.1 uncultured Planctomycetaceae bacterium
GCGCCGCGACTTACGCTCGGCAAACCGTTCGCCTGCAGCGACTACGGCGGCAATAAGATCTGCCTGGTCGACGCTGACGGCAAGATCACTTGGCAGATTGCGGCCGCCGGAGCTCAAGACGTTTGGATTTTGCCCAACGGAAATATCCTCTTCTGCCATGTCCTGGGCGTCAAAGAGGTCACGCGAGAGAAAGAGGTTGTCTGGGAGTACAAGTCGGCCGCGGGCAACGAGATCCATGCCTGCCAACCGTTGCCCGACGGGAAGGTGATGGTCGCCGAATCGGGACCCATGCAGATCATCGAAGTCGACCGCCAGGGTCAGATCACCAAAACCCTCAAGCTGACCAGCAAAACGACCAACGTGCATCTCCAGATGCGAGGCGCTCGAAAGCTCGCCAACGGGAACTATTTGGTAGGGCAATACGGCGACAGCGCAGTCCGCGAGTATGATCCGACGGGCAAGATCGTTTGGGAGTTTTCCCAGGAGCAGGCCTTCAGCGCGATCCGCCTGCCCGACGGCAACACGCTGATCTCCACAACTGACATGCATAGCATTATCGAGGTCGACCCGGACGGCAAGGTCGTCTGGGAGCTCAACGAGAACGATTTGCCCGGCAACCCGCTGCGTTCCGTCGCCGGCATGCAGCGGCTCCCCAACGGCAACACGCTCGTTTGCAACTGGGGCGGACACGGCCACATCGGCGAGCAGCCTCAGATTTTCGAGGTCACCCGCGACAAGAAGGTCGTCGGCGAGATCTTCGACTTCAAGCAGTTCGGCACCATCAGCACCATCTTCCTCATGACGCTCGACGGCGACCCCACGAACTTCGAACTTCTTCGTTAGAAACGTTCGTTATAAAGCCGCGACCGTTGGTCGCGTTCCCCTATAAAGCCGCGACCGTTGGTCGCGCCCCGTAGTCGAGAAAATCAACCACGAAGTCCTAGCGCGACCAACGGTCGCGGCTTTATATGTTACTGTCGACGGCCCAGGTGTCCGGTTATAGCGGTTAGATAAAGCTGTGTCCTAAGCCGTTTGTTGCCAACGGTTTTCAGCATTTTTGGGAAATCGGGGTTCGGTAGGCCGTCTAAAAAACTTGAAATTTTCCGGAAATTCTTAAGCCCTTGGTCCGCTTGGACTAACGTCTAATTCTTGCACGTAACGGCCGCCAACCCGTTTGCCGTTTGACTTTCTATCTGCCAAACTCACTTGAAGGGATGTTTGCGCTGTCAACCGCGCGCGATGCGTATGATTCCCCAGTGAGATTGACGTTGCGCGTGCCAGTTAGAACCCATATACTCTGTCGACCGGCAAGGTGGATCCAAAATGAAAACTTTTTCCTGTTCCCTGGCGTTATCCTTAGTAGTCCTTTTCGCGAGCGTGGGCTTCGGGCAGTTCTATTGCCCGCCCGAGGCTCAGATTGTCTGCGAGGGTGGCCAAACCTATCGGCTGGTTTACCAGACCGTCCACGACAAACAAGAGCGCACGGCCTACCGGATCGAGTACGAGACGGTCTACGAAGATCAGCAGGTGACCAGCTATCGCCCGGTCTGGGAGACGCAAATTCGCGAGCATCGCTATACGGTCGCCCGTCCGATTCGGGAGACCAGCGTCCGCGAGGAACGCTACACGGTCTCGCGGCCCGTTTGGGAAACCGTGTATCGCGATTGCAGCTACGATCGGGTCCGCTATGTGCAAGAGACGGCCGAACGGGAAGAACGGTACGTGGTGAACCGACCCGTCTGGGAAACCCGCCAGCGAGAGGAATCGTACACGGTGCTCAAGCCGGTCTACGAGACGGCCATGCGCACCGAATATCATACGGTCATGCGGCCGGTCACGACCTATCGAACGCAGTACGTCGACCAAGGCTGTTACCAGGAGCAGATGCTCTTCAAGCCCAGCTTGCCGAAAACACGGCTGACTTGGCAATCCGGCGCCTACACGATCGATCCGCTCACCGGCCAAACCGTTCATCAGCGGGCCGGGTTGTATTGGACCCAAACGCCGCGCGGGCGGTATGAAGTGCAACGCGTGTGGAAGCCGAACCTGATCGCCACACAAATCCCGCAAACCACGTACTGCCCGCAAGTGGTCGCCCGCGAGGTGGCCGTGCGAGTCTGTAGCTATCGTGAAGAGAAGGTCAGCCGCACGGTGCAGTATCAGGTCTGCCGCATAGTTCGGGAAGAGCACGTTCGCAAAGTGCCGTATACCGTCTCTCGGCCGGTAACCGAACGCATCGAGCGGAAGGTGCCGGTGCAGGTTTGCCGTTGGGTCACCGAAGAGCGAGTTCGCCAGATCCCGGTGACCACGTGCCGGATGGTTTACGAAGAGCGGGTCGAGAAGATCCCGTATCGCGTTTGCCGAACGGAGGCCGTGCAAGAGACGGTCCGCGTGGCCCGACGCGTCGAGAAGCGGGTTCCGGTCACCTACACCTGCTACGTACCTCGCGTAGTGGTCTGCCGCGTGCCGTTGGACGCCTGCGGCAACCCGATCGCCACGTCGGTAGAGGTTGCAGCGCCAGTTGAGGCTGCCGCACCGGCCGCGACCGAAGCCCAAAAGCCGACGCCGGCCGAACCGCCGGAAGAGGTCGCCGAGCCCTTGACGGCCGAGCAGCCGCCCAGCTTGCCGGCAGAAACGGAAGAGCCGGCTGCCGACATGGCAACCGAAGCGGCCGTAGAAGAGCCCGAGATTCGCGAGCCGGCGCCCGCCTCGGAAGTCATCGAGTCGGAGTAAGTAGGGTGGGCAGTAGCGTGAATTCTGCCCACCGATTTCTTGCAACGGGAACGCTGTGGAGATTTGGTGGGCGAAGCCCACCCTACGATCACTCGATTCCCAACCGCTTCTGGATCTGTTCTAGCGGCACGCCCTTGGTCTCGGGCATGATCCAAATGACCCAGAGCAATTGCAGGACCATCATCGCGGCATAGAAAGCGAAGGGGAGCCCGGTGGATCGCTCGGCGATTATGGGGAAAGTCCATGACATGGCGGCGGCCATAAACCAGTGGGTAAAACTTCCCAGAGCCTGCCCGCGGGCACGGACCCGGTTGGGAAAGATCTCGCTGATGAAGACCCAGATCACGGCGCCTTGGCCAAAGGCGTGCGAGGCGATAAAGACCAGCAGGCCGATCAGCACGAGACTGCCGCCGCTGCCGCTGTAGAAAGCCCAGGCCGTCACCGTCAAGCTGATGATGTACCCAATGGATCCCACGATCATCAGCTTCTTGCGTCCGAAGTGGTCGATCACGGCCAGTGCTGCCATCGTGAAGATCAGGTTGGTGAATCCGACGATCACGGATTGAAACCGGGCCAACTGCGATTCGGCGCCGGCCATCTCGAAGATATCCTTGGTATAGAAGATCAGCGCGTTGATGCCCGAGAGTTGGTTGAACGCCGCGATGGCGATGGCCAACATGATGGGCCGCCTGTACTTCTTGCAGAAGAAGGGTTCTCGCAGGCTGTGATGCTCGAGATCGAGCGAAGCCTGGATCTCAGCGACCTCCTCTTCGGCGCTTCCCGAGTCGGTCCCCATCTTATCGAGGATTGCCGTGGCCTCGTCAACGTGGCCTTGTGCGACGAGCCATCGGGGGCTCCGCGGGTTGAGAAACAGCAGGCAGAAGAAGGCCACGGCGGGAACTGCCTCGACGCCGAACATCCAACGCCACTCGACGGCGCCGAGATCCGCCATGCCGATCAGGTAGTTCGAGAGATAGGCCAGCAGGATGCCGAGCACGATGTTGAACTGGGTGACGGCGACCAGGCGTCCGCGAAATTTTGCCGGCGAGATTTCGGCGATATACATGGGCGACACGACCGACGCCCCGCCCACGGCAATCCCGCCGATGAAGCGGAAGACCATAAACGAATACCAACCCCAAGCCAACGCACTGCCCAGCGCCGAGATGAAGTAGAGCACGGCCAGCCCGATCAGCGTGGCGCGCCGCCCCAAGGAATCGGCCGGTCGCCCGGCGATGATCGCGCCGACAATCGTTCCGATCAAGGCGCTGGCGACGGTAAACCCGAACCAAAAGGA
>CAYYOX010000156.1:0-11750 GCA_964473065.1 uncultured Planctomycetaceae bacterium
TGCCAACCGGCTGGCTGAGGCGTTGGATATTGACGGCCCGGCTAGCTGGTTGGAGAAGAAGTGCCGATGAGGACGGTGGCTCGATGGTCGTCTTAGTCCCCGGATTATTTGTGACCAATGGTCTTGGCTTTGTTATTAGCAAGCCCCTCCTCGCCGCAGGCGAGGAGGGGCCTATCGACATTCCCGCGACCTTCCTGGAAAATGGATAACCACGGAGGGAAACCCATGCCCAAACGGAAAAGAAAGCCACCGGCCCCGCCCAAGTTCGCTGTCGGGGATCATGTCCGCGTTAAGCACGGTATCAAGGACGTGGACTACCCCGACATGCCGTTGGGCGGCTGGGGGGGGGAAATCACTGAAATCCATGACGACGGCATGTACACCGTCCGCTGGAGTCAGGAGACCATCGACAATATCCACCCAGTCTACAGAAAGCGGTGCGAACGGGACGGGATGGATGTTGAAGAATACTGGATCGGGGACGACGACTTGGAACCCGACACGGGTGAGCCGCTGTCGATTGAGCAGCCCGGCGAGATCACCGCCAAGCCGCTGTCCCGCAAAGACCAGGATGACCGGGTGAGGATGGCCTTCGGGCTGACCAGCAATGATCCTTTGCCTGACGTGGACGATGAAACGCTGCTGGCTTGTCACGTCCACCTCTTGGAGAGCCTGTCATTTCCCTTTGAGGCCGAGTACACCTCGGAGACCGGCCCTTTCTCCAGCAGAACGATACACGTGAAGGTGATCGGACTGGGCGATCCCGATGACGAACCGATGATCGATGACACATACGGCATCCTTTGCGAGGCCCGGCATGAACGGCGTGTGGTGACTTTGCCGCTGGGAGAATTGGAGGTCAGGAAAAGCAAGCCTAACCGGCAGTTGGTGGCTGACTACTGCTATTGGTTCTGGAACTACAGGTGAGAGCAGGAGTCCCAAACCGTGAAGCCCGGCCCGAGAGATCATCGACACAAGCTGCTGATCTGCGGCAACGAACTGCGGGAACTGAAGCGGCATACCTATGCGATGGCCGAAGCCTTCGGGCTGGGCGCCAAAATCGACAAATACAAAGGGACTCGCCCCATCACGCTATTCCGTTGGGACTTGGAATGCCTGATGGACGTTATCGACTGCGCCCTGGAAGACGAACAGGACTACCCCGACAAGTCCACCCCAGAGTTTCAAGCCTTGAAAGGGCTGGGAGAAAGGCTGCATACTGAGTATGATGACACCTACGGTGACGAGTGAGGGGTGACCGTATTCCACCGGTGCCGGTTCGACATGAAATGAAAGGAAAGAGATGGAAGAGACCCCAAAAGGAGCCACAAGTCCGCGGCGATTGAAATGGCAGTTCGAGCCATCGGTGCCCACGTATGATTTCTTCCAAGAACGGACACTCGATCCCAAAAACATCTGGGGGCTTCAGGAGGCCGTCGAGAGCTTCATTTTCAGGGTAGAGCATCACTACTTTTTCCTCTGGGAGGCCGTTGTCTGCTACGAGCAGGGCTTGCCGCTTACCGCTGGGCAGGAAGACCAACTGGATGACTTGATCGATTTCAGTGATTCTGACGATGAGGAGATCCTCTATATCGACGACATGCCGCGAACGAGCGAGTCGTGGCATGGAATTCTCAACAAGATCGCGCCGCACTTGTTGATCGAGCCTTATGTGACTTCGGGAGTGCATGACGAGGTGAAGTGTGACGGCTGGGAACGGTTGGCCGGTTGTCTTCGGAAAGACGGCGAGGGTCTTTCGCTTCCAGAAGGTGCGGCATCGGCAACCGAGGTTGTGCCTGCCGAGTTGCGACACAAACTGAGGCTGCAAACCTGCTTCTACGATCTCCACGGCTTGGGCCAAGATGAAGAGATCAACCTGGAAGAGCAACCCGATCGAATCGACTGGTTTCTCGATCGCTTATGGGAGCATAAGGACAGCGTTGAATACTTCGATCTCACCTTGGACTCCTTGATGACGAGAGTCATCCTGCCGGACAGGGATAGGCCGCTCTTTGTCAAGATGATGCGAGAGTCACTCGGGTTGCAGTCCAATGACGAGCCCATCGCGGGGCACCTTCAGCAACCGCCTGGCGTGAAGGTGCAATCCTCGGTCGGGCGACTCTCCGAAGGCCAAATCAAGCAAGGCATTCTCCACCCGGATCGGGCGGTCCGAAACATTGCCGTCCGTTACTTCTCCGAGTCTTTCAGCCCAGACCAGAGCGTGATGCCCCTGGTTATCCAGGCCGTAGAAACCTATGGCTGGCGAGACGCCGTTTCCGCCTACATGCTCCGACACGGGCTCGCCCAGACGGATGAAACACTGCGATGGATACTCAGTGAACTTGCCAAAGACGGTGATCACGAGGATGAGGACTGGAGACGCTATCGTGGGCTACTTCTCGATTTGCTCGCTCAAACCGATGCAAACCTTCTATCACGGTACGAATCACAGATCACGGACACGGATGCAATCGACTCCAACGTACGTGAGGCAATCACCGAACGCATCCGGTTGCTCTGGGCGGACCCGGATATCTGTTGGACGGAGTTCGAGCAGTGGTGCGACAAGGAGAAGTCCAAGCTCTATGTCAACGAGGTCAACCTGGATGAACCGTGCCGTTGGGTGGAGGCCATCGCCCGGCATGGCAAAAGATACGTTGATCGCGTGCTGAGCATCTTACAGGAAGAAGTCGAAGACTTCGAGAACCACCCGATGGACTGGATGGAACCTTTGGTGGTTCGACTGGCCGGGGAGATGAGACTCGAATCAGCGATCCCCCTCATCGTCAAGAAGCTGAACGAAGAGGGAGACTTACTGTGCGAAGAATGCCAGCGAGCGCTGAGGAAGATCGGTAATGACAAGGTGGTCGAAGAAGTGTGCCGCAACTACTCCAAAGCCGATTGGAGTTATCGTTTGTTTGCGTCAGGTACGCTGGAACAAATCCACGGCGATCTGGTAGTGACCAAGTGCCTCAAACTTCTATCCGATGAGGAGGATCATGATGTCCGGATATGGCTCAGCCATGCGGTGCTGCGGCAGTTTTCCCACGACGGCATTGAGCCCATCTGCCAACTTATCCTCAAAGGCCCGCTCGATCCGGAGATGCGGGAACTCCGAAGGGAGCTTCTTACCGCTTGCACATTCATGGGAGTTACGTTTCCCGAGATGGAGCAATGGAAGAAGGACGTGGAGAATGATACCGAAGAGAACAAGAGATTCGTTGCCAAACGGTTCGTGGAACCGGCCCGCGACCTGGACGTGCAACAGGAGGGGGATTTCGACGACTTCGATGAGGAGCCGACACCACCACCGGCTCGACAGAAAGTTGGCAGAAACGATCCTTGCCCTTGCGGCAGCAGCAAGAAATACAAGAAGTGCTGCATGAGGAAGCAGGATGCTGCGTCGTTGTTTGATTGACGATCGATTTCAATGGCAACCAGAACCGGAGATCACGCCTCTCCCAAGAAAAGCAGCCGTTTCGGAGATTAAAGGAACAAGCATGGGTAATTACGCAAAGCGACTTCATCGGAAATTGGCTTCCAAGGCGAGCGACTTGCCGACCGAAGAACCCAAGCGGCGTCCCGGCGAACTGTTGCCGGGTGGTATCAAGGACCTTGAGACGCTCATCAAAGACGGGCTTGATCCGATCCACGCCGTCTACGTTTTTATGCAGAACTTCACCGCGCACTTTGCCGAAGTCGTCTCCTGGATGCCGGAAATGGAAGTGTGGTCCGAAGCCGTGGCAAAGACCGAGGAGGAGTACATGCCTGCTGGCCCCCCCATGAGTCCGCTGACCGGCAGCTACTTCTGGATGTGGGCGCTTTGCGTCCCAGCGCCGACCGCAAATGCCTGTATGGCCCCGATGGGGGAAAAGCGCTTGCCGTCACTCCTACGAGGCTCCTGCCAAGGTTCGGAGTGAATGACATCACATGGCCCCGACCGAAAATCCTTAACGTCGGTTCCAAGGGCCGCCCAGCCGGAACGCCGTGTGGTTTCGATTGGCGCTCCCGTTAATTGTTCGATCCACCAGATTTGGTCCAGTGGCCACTGGGCGGCGTAATTGTGCCACTTCGCTGCTCAGCTGCAACCCCACAAAAAGTCGAACTTGGACTGGTTCAGGCGGCGGGACCTTGCGTCACGCACAACTGCGATCAGGGCAGCTTCATGTCCGAATAGGCATCGAAGCTTCTCGGATTGTTTGACCGGCACGCCTCAGGCGAGCCTTGCAGCAGCGTGTCGCGGCTTCGTCTATCAATGCCACGCGTGTGTAATTCACTAAACCCGATCACATGCTAGTTAGAGTCCTCCGGCCATGGAATAGCCACCCATCGCCTCGCGCATCAGGGCGTCTGCGGCAATCCCTCGGGAATCCAACTATCCCGGCGAGGTTGACGGGACGCGCTGGGATCGTGAGGCCCTGTGCCGGGCGCTTGAGCCCGCGATCGTCTATCAGCGGGGCTACGGTGAGCGAAACGGAGATCTGCCCATTTCGGGATTGATCCTCCGCTCGCCTTATTACCTCACGTCGGACAAGCTGGAGCCCTGCGAGGCGGGTTTCATGGTCACTGAAGCGACCATGCCCTGGAAGTTTGTGGCGTTTGGCCCGGCGGTCGATTAACCGAACAGGCGTTCGCGCAAGATGCCGAGCTTCATGCTCTGGGAACGCAACGCGCCGGAGAGACTAGCCTTGTCGATCCATTGCGGATCGGTGAAGACGCGGGCGGGCTGATCCAGCTTATGCTGCTGGGCAACTTGCCGCAGGAGTTTCTTCGATCCCACGTCCAGTTTATGGGCCTGGCATAGACCCAGGAACAACGCTAAAGGGCTCTTGAATCGCCAATTGTTGCGCATTCGCGTACCGAAGTAGAAGATCACACAGACGGCAACGATCAGGCCGACGGTGATTGCCAGATAGATGGCCAATTGGCCCCCATCGATTTGTGGCCGCCGCGTTCGGGCAAGCAGGAGCATCGGCGGGCTGGAGACGGTACTGATCAGCGCGGTGTATATTAATGCTGAGGGCATCATTGCGTGGCCTCTTCTTCTTGGGTTTCTTGAGTTTTTTGTTGTTCACCCGATTCTTCTTCTGTTTCGGCCGACTCGTCCTCGTCGACGGATTGCATCAACGAACTGCTGATCCGTTCGAGACTTTGCTCGGCGGCCTCCTGGACAATCACGCTTCGATCGAGCAGGGCGTCGCGCAAGGCGTCCCACGTCGGCACCGATTTGCAGTCGGCCAGAGCTTTCGCGGCAGCAATTCGAACCATGTGATCCTCATCGGCGAGCAATTTAATAACGAGTTCTTCCACCTCGGGGATCACGCCCATCACAATCGCAGCCAGCGTGGCCCGACGGCGTCGTACGGGCGAAGGACTCTGCATTTCGCTATTGATCACTTGGGCGGCTGCGGCATCAATTTTGGTAACCAAGTGTCCCGCCACGGGGCGCATGCCTTCGGGCATTTTGTCGAAATTTTCGAGGAAGTGGTGGATCGTGAACTCCGGCATAGCACTGTGCAGGGCCTCTTTGACCTCCGACTCGGGACTGTCGACTAGACGGATCAACAGGGAAAATGCGGAGGGGATTTTTCGCGGGCGGAGTTGCTTGATAATCTCGGCTCGCACGCCCGGATCCTCGTCGTTGATGGATTTGATGGCCACGGTGTTCGCCGCGGCGCCCTCGAACTGCGCAAGTGCCTTGGCAGCTTCTCGGCGTCCGGCCGGTTTCCCTTCGGCCAACAAGTAGGCGAGCACCTCGAGCACCTTGGGCCGATTCACCGACGAACCGGCCAGCAGCCAGACCGCGCCGGCCTGATCTTGCTCGTCCAACTCGTTGAAGACCGGATGCTCCGGTGTGGCCCAGGCAAACTTGTTCAGCCTCGCAAGCGTCGCGACCACGGCTTTCAAGGGTCGAGGCCCAACCGCTTGGGAAAGGTGACGAACAAACTTTGCATCGCACCGATCGCCGTAGACTTTGGTCACGACCAGCGGCATTTGCGGGTCGTCCAAAAAACCCAGCAGCAGGCGAAGGACTCCACCTTTCGAACTATTCGTTAACACGTCGACGACCGGCTTGTAACAACTCTCGTTGGATCGTTGCAGCACGGCCCGAAACGTCGCGCTCTTGGGTTTCGCTACCAGCAGATAGGCTTCCACCGGTTCGGTGCGTTGGTGCCGGTGAAACTTGCGCGTGGCGCTTTCCAGGCTGGCGGTGATCCGTTCACGCAAGACATCTTGGTTCTTGCGGCTGGGGTGGTCGTCTGCGCCGCTGAGTTCGGCATAATAGGCCTCGGTCATTCGTAGGATCGTGGTCGCCACGACCTCGGTATGGCGACTCTCCGGATCGGACAACACCTCGACCAGCGCCGGAAGCGCATCGAAGAGCTTGAACGCAACGATCGCTTCGCACGCGGACTTGCTGCCTTTGTCGTCGGCTTGCCGCACGGCGTCGCTAACGGCCGCAACCAGACGCTCGGGGCGTTCGCTGATGATCTCGCGACACGACTCATCGAATGTCGATAGGCGACGGAACACTTCACGGTGCCCTTCGGGACTGCGACGGTCCAACAGCGCCGCCAACGCCGCTTGGCGACTCGGCGTGTGCATGCAGTCGAGCCCCTTCACCAGCACGTCGACGGCCGACTCGTTTTCCGTCTTGGCCAGAAACCTAAATGTCGTGCTCAGTGACGTAGTCATCGTTCACCTAACTTTTCATTCTGTAATTCATTAACTGGCGTAGTCACTCGGCGCTCGCCAAATTCATCGCTTGCCAAGATCAGGTCTCGTATAACGTACGTTACGATTTACACACAGTCGAATCTAAAAGGCAAATGCTTTGGATGCGACGATTATTCCGCCTGTAAGGGACGATCCAAGGAATAACTTCCCACTGTCGACCGGCGGTCCGTTTAGCCGTCGCCGGCACGGGGATGCTTCGTTTAGCGGCCGCCGGCGCGGCGGTCTTGTCGGCAGGGCGAATCTCCGCTTCAAACCGCCGTACCGGCGGCTGCTAAACGGGGGGAAGCTACGCCTCTTCCACGGCGCGCTGAAACGAGATTTGACGCCCCCAATGCACCTCGTCGATCTGGGGGAAATCGGTCCGCACGTGGGCCCCCCGCGATTCCTCGCGAGCCTTCGCGGCCTTAATCACCAGCCGACCCATGCACAACATGTTTTGCAGTTCCCAGCCGGAAGGGTCGGCGAACTGGCGGGCTAGCACGTATCGGCACCAGTGATTGATGTTCTCGGCCGCCTCGTCGAGTTCTTCGCCATGGCGGTGCACACCCACGGCCCGCCACATCAGGCTCTGCAGAGAATTGCGAATGTCGTCCAGGTTCAGCGGTTCGCTGGTGGCATCGACCGGCAGATTGTCGACAGGCAAGGCATGAAAGTCATCGTCAATAGCGGCGGCGTCCCGGGAGGCGCCCGCCCCGGCGTGACGCCCATAGGCCAGCGCTTCCAGCAAACTATTGGACGCCAGGCGGTTTGCTCCGTGCAATCCACTGGCCGTCACCTCACCCGCGGCCCAGAGCCCCGGCAAGGTGGTCCGTCCTTCCGCGTCGACCGAAAGCCCACCCATCATGTAATGGGCCCCGGGCCGAACCGGAATGCGATCGCGCGTAATATCCAGATCGAACTCGGCACACGTCGCAGCAATCCCGGGAAACCGACGCCGCACCATCTGGGGATCGAGATGCGTCATGTCGAGATAGACGTTGGGATGCCGCGTACGCTCCATCTGCGTGACGATGGCGTTGCTGACCACGTCGCGGGGCGCCAACTCCGCTCGCGGATCGTACTCGGACATGAACCGATCGCCGTGCCGATCGACCAGCCGGGCCCCTTCGCCACGCGCAGCCTCGCTGATCAGGCTTCGGATGCCGCCGGCAATGTAGAGGACCGTGGGATGGAACTGCACGAATTCCAAGTCGCGCAACTCGGCGCCGGCCCGATAGGCCATCGCGACGCCGTCGCCGGTGGCTACGTCGGGGTTGGTCGTTTCGCGATACAACTGGCCCGCCCCGCCGGTGCAGACGATCGTCTGCTTGGCCCAGATCATCGTCTTGCCGTGGCGATGGTTCCAAACCAACGCGCCGCGACAGACCTCTTCCGAGGTGATCAGGTCGATCGTGAACGTCTCTTGCCAGACGCCGACGTTGGGGGCTTCTCGTAACCGCTCGATTGCGGCCCGCATGATCTCCTTGCCGGTAGCGTCACCCAAAGCATGGGCGATTCGATCCCGGCCATGCCCCCCCTCGCGCCCCAAGGCCAGTCGGTCGCCCACGCGATCGAATTGGGTTCCCCAATCGATCAACTCCTGGATCAGCGCGGGCGCTTCGCGAATCACCCGTTCGACGACCTCGCGATCACACAACCCGCCGCCGGCTCGAATGGTGTCCGACACGTGGTCCTCGAAACGATCGTCGGGGGCCAACACGCCGGCAATCCCGCCCTGGGCATGGCTACTGTTGGACTCGAACAGCCCATCTTTAGTGATGACCAAGACAGACAGATCGCGATCGACCTCCAAAGCCGCTCGAACTCCCGCCAATCCGCTGCCAATAACCAGCACGTCAGCAAAAAAGTGCGGCACCCGTTTCGGATGGAAAGGGACCAGATATCGAGGCGTAGCAACAAGCATGGGGCTAGACATTCAAGTATCAGGGGGGTGGCCGCTTCAGCGGCCACTTACACAAAACGCGGCCACTCACACAAAACTCTAAAACCTCGCCTGCGGGTTCACACTCCCACATCGGGCCGAACATATCATTCTACACCGCCGAGCCCCACCTTTCCAGGGGTCGTGTGTGTTCCCGGCAGAAAGGGACTCCTTGCGCCGCGATGGTCGAGAACGGCATATCGTGCGGGTTTTTCCGGTTAGAGTCGCCGGTCGATGGGGGGTTTTTCACTTTCGCCCTCGCGGGCACGTGGAAAACCCCTTTCTCCGCGGTAGTAAGCTAGTCTTGCGGAGACCTTTTCGGCACACACCTTGCGCCGTAGATGGCTCGGCGGCTACAGCCCTTTCGAGAACGGATGAACCCCAAGAAGTCAAAAGTCCTGTTGGTTGACGACGATCCGTCCATGCTGCGGCTGGTATCCCGCTGGCTGGAAACGTCCGGATATGAGGTGCGTTGTGCCGAAAACGGCAAGGAGGCTCTAGCGGCAATCGAAGCCGAATGTCCCGATTTCTTGATCACCGATTGGGACATGCCGGAAATGGACGGGCTGGAACTGTGTCGCCGCGTGCGCAAACTGGATTTGCCGCACTACCTCTACATTCTTTTCTTGACCGTCAAATCCGATTCCAGCGAAACGATCGAAGGTTTGGAGATCGGCGCCGACGATTTCCTTCACAAGCCGGTCCATCAAGGAGAACTCCTGGCTCGCATGCGTTCGGCATCCCGTGTGCTGACCTTGGAACGCCGCTTGAGCCAACTGGCCCGAACCGATCCGTTGACGGGCCTGACGAGCCGGCGCACTTTCCATGAGGAATTGGACAAGGAGTGGAAACGGGCCGAACGGCTCCATCTGCCGCTCTGTTGCGTGATGCTGGACATCGATTTCTTCAAGCGGGTCAACGACAACCACGGGCATCAGACGGGTGACGCGGTCCTCCGGGCAGTCGCCGAACTACTCAGCGATGTTTCGCGCGGGAGCGATACGGTTTGTCGCTACGGCGGTGAAGAGTTTTGCGTGATGTTGCCCGAGACTTCCGAAACGGATGCGGCCGCTTGGGCCGAGCGTGCTCGACGCCGTCTGAGCGAAGTGACGATTCCCGTGGGCAACACCACATTTCGCATCACCGGGAGCTTCGGCGTAGCCCAGCGTTACGACGACACGCAAACTCCCGCCGCACTGATCGACCTGGCAGATCAAGCTTTGCTTTGTGCGAAACGTTCCGGACGCGACCGCGTGGTCCGTTACGAATCGCTCAGCGCCTTCAATGACGTGGATCTGACTTTGGCGGACAAGAAAAACGGCTTGTTCCACGGCGTGGCTGCACGTCACGTGATGACCCCCTTGGTCGTGTGCTTACGGCAGGAGGAAACGGTGGGGAACGCCACCGAGTTCTTCCTGCGGTCGCGCATCAATTCCACACCGGTGGTGGATCAAGACGGGAAGCTCGCCGGTTTTCTCTCGGAGAAGGACCTCATGGCCGCCATGGTCTCGCTGGACTGTTGGCAACAGCCGATCCGCGAGATTATGAAGCCGAATGTCATCCGCTACGAAGAGGACACGCCGATTCGGCTTATCTACGAGTTCCTTTGCCGGGTGACGATCCGTCGCGTGGTGATCGTCCGGGACGGCCGCCCCAGTGGGACGATCAGCCGGGGAACTCTGTTGCGGTGGTTTAGGAATACGGTCTTGTCCAAGGGATTGATGGGACCGCAAGAGTCTCCGCAAGCTGCCGGTGACGCCGACCCACATCGGTCGAGGGAACGCTTGGCAGAGACGACCCGGGAACTTGCCCGCCAGGCCTCCGATCTACACAAACGCTTTATGGACGATACCGACGATCTGGTGCCTTATGTGGTCGGCGGGGCCACATGTATGCAGGATTTGGTCAACGACCTGCTGGCCTATTCTCGCTACGCCGATCCGAACGTCGCGTCGGCCGGCGCCATGCAATCGATGCTGCTCGAAAGCAGTCATATCGATTAAGGCCCGCTCGAGTCCGCGGGTGCCACTCTACTGACCGCCGGGATCATTCGCTGACCGTTTGTAGTGACCGCATTCATGCGGTCTTGCCAATCCGGACCCGATGAATCGGGCCACTACCAACGGGTTCGACGAACGGCTGATTCGTCCGAATACCACCCCGCTGAGGGAGATTGGTGTATTAACCTGAATCCATCGTGCAGGGGGAGTGCATCATATCGAAAGTTGACACTTGCAAGAAATAACCTAGTTATCAATAGGGGCACGGCGTGTGTCTCAGATGGCCTTTATTTGTGGGCAGGACGAGTTGAAGTCGAGTAGTAAGAAATCTCACAACCGAGCTCTGCGTTCCTGACTGTATATTGCCTACCTCGCAACGCCCGAGTCGTAAGATGGCACTTTCAGAGACCGCTCCCGGCACTGATGCCCCATCGACCAAACTGGTGCCGATCATGGTCGACACGCTTTGTCCGACCGAGGTGTTGGATTTTGATCTGTATATCGAACGGGAACCCTCCGAACCGGTGATCTTGTATCGTCAACGCCGGTTGCCGTTGAAGCAAGAGGATTTGGATCGCCTGAGCGCTCGCGGAATCCGCACGCTCTTTACTCAGTGGGACGATCACGAGGCCTATCGCCAACTATTGACTGAGAAGGTCGTCAACAACGAAGAGCTTCCGCCAGTGCAACGCCACCAGGCGCTGAAGGAGGCCAACCGCGCCGTATTCGAGGACACCTATCGCAACGGGAGTGTGCAGGAGATGGTGGAGTTTACCGGCGGGTTTGCTTCCCAGATGATCGATATCGTGTGTAACCAGGATCTGATTGTGGGCGATCTCTATTCGTTGATGGACCACGACTATCAGACGTATTCGCATGTGACCAACGTGGGAACGTACGCCTTGGTTTTGGCGGACGGGTTGACCATCTCGTGCAAGGAAGAGTTGCTGGCAATCGCGACCGGCGCGCTGTTGCACGACATCGGGAAGCGCAAGATCGAATTGGACATCCTGAATAAGCCGGGCCCCCTGAATCGCCTTGTGTCCTACTGCTGTTGCACTGAATCCCGCCATTGTGGTATAGGTTCATGG
>CAYYOX010000157.1:0-1524 GCA_964473065.1 uncultured Planctomycetaceae bacterium
CCCGTCGTTCGGCCGAGAAGATGGGAAAACAAGCCCGACTTTGCGGCCAGAACCCCCAGTTGGTGGCATTCGGCGGGCTAGGCACAACGAATCCCGCCGATTCGGCCTTTGTAGGAGGCGACTCCTGTCGCCGATTCCCTGTGATTTCGACGACAGGAGGCGATTTCGGCGACAAGAGTCGCCTCCTACAACCCTGGACGTTTCCCGGCGAAGTTGGTACGGTTGAAACATGGTTGCATCGATCGAATTCATTGAGCGGACAATCGCCGTTTTCGCCCAGGCGGCCGAGGCCAATCGCAATACACCCGGGCGTGAGGGCAATGTCGTCGTGCTGTCGGCTGAGATGGCCGACGACGTGATGATCACGGGCGATCTTCACGGGCACCGCCGCAATTTCAATCTGATCAAGAAGATTGCCAAGCTGGACCGGCGGCCTCGGCGCCACCTGATCCTGCAGGAAGTTTGCCATGGCGGCCCGACCTACCCGCAAAACGGCGGCTGCATGTCGCATACCCTGCTCGAAGACGTGGCCAAGCTGAAGAACGAGTATCCCGAGCGGGTCCACTTCCTGTTGGGTAACCACGAATTGTCCGAGCTGACCGACTACCCGATCCAGAAGAATAAGCAGATGCTCAACATGCTCTTCAGGTTGGGCTTGCAACAGATGTACGGCCCGGCCGCCGACAAGGTACGCGAGGCGTTTTTTCCTTTCCTGCGAAGCTGTCCGCTGGCCGCCCGTTTGCCCGGCGGCGTGTTCGTCTCGCACAGCATCCCCGAGTACGTCGATACGAGCCCGTTCGATAAGACCATCTTCTCTCGCCAGATCGAGGACGGCGAGTTCTATGAGAGGTCTGGCATTTTTCAGTTGGTCTGGGGTCGCGACTATCGGCAAGAGAACGCCGAGGCCTTCGCCCGGCTGGTCGACGCGAAGGTTCTCATCAACGGGCACGAACCCTGCCCGGAAGGGTTTGACGCCCCGAACGACATCCAGTTGATTATCGATTGCTGCAGCGAAAAGGCCTCGTACGTGATCCTGCCCACCGATCGGCTGCTGGGGCATGAGGAGATCGTCCAGCGGGTCGAGAAACTGACGTAGAGGTTCCCGCTATGACGGACGCCGAACCATCCCGGCCGCGACGGCCTTTCCAATTCTCTCTGGCGACGTTGCTATTGATGATGGTGCTGTTGAGCGTGCTGGCAGCCGCGCTGGGTGGACTGCTGCGTAATCCGCTGGAGGCCGCCTATCCCCGCAGCTTCTACGTGGCCATGGCCGCCGCGGCCCCGATGGGAGCGTTGATCGTCATCAGCATCTTTCACGCCGTTGCCCAAAGGTTCCGTCGTGATCGGCAGGGTTCGACGACAGAGTCCACCGAGAACGACGCCGCAGGATCCAAGAACTGACCAAGCCATACCGCGGATTATTTCATGGACCGTTCGTAAATAATCCGAGTTAGGACTCGGAGACAAAGTACCCCCCTCCTCCGGAGTTCCCGCATGCGGCCGCCTGGCCGGAGCTCCGCCTCT
>CAYYOX010000157.1:1534-11662 GCA_964473065.1 uncultured Planctomycetaceae bacterium
CCGGTTAGTGGGACTCCCAACAACCGACCAACTTTGCGTCCAACGGGTTCAGCCAACCGTACATGGCTTTCACCTGATCGCCGAAGGAACCAAACTCGGCAGGGCAGAGCATCAACAGGGCCGTCAAACCGCCGAGCGCAAGGCTTACTCCGACGACGAACCGAATCAATCCCCGTTGCCAATAGAACGCACACCACAACGGCAGCAGGAACAGCGGGTAGTAGATCAAACCAGCGGCCAGCCCCAACAGAACGCCGGCGATACCCGGTCGTCGATAGGCAGCCACGGCCCAGGTCAAGAGGGCTGCCGGCACTACGTGGTCGATGCGATGCGGCATCTCGGCCGTGTACGGCAGCAGCAAGTAGAGCGATGCGACAGCCACTCCCGTCTGCACGTTGTCGAAATGACGATAGCCGATCAGCACCAGGCCGAGCATCAAGATCAGGTGGGCGAGAATCGCCACGGCCCGCGTGGCCATGGTTCGAACCCACACGCTATGCGCCTGCTCCGGCAACAACGACTCGTCAGGCTCGGCGTCTGCGAAATCGGCAAACCACAGGAAGACCGGATAACCGGGATCGCTGCGGGCCGGTTCTTCTTGCTCGGTCGGCTGATCTGGCGAAGCGGCGAGGGGGATCTGTTCGATCGACTCCGGGGCCTGCTCGATCACCTTGCCGGTCAGCACGTTGGCCGACAAGAACACCAACAGCGCCACGCCGGTAAACGTCAGGCCGCTGGCCGAAAGGTTCGGTTCCAAGAGCGGCCGACGAACCATCAACGGGTCCATCAGCAGGCGGACCAGAAAGAAGCCTCCCACGCTGAACAACCACACGTATCCCCAGGGCATGTGCTGCACCCGGGCGACAAGCAACAGGCCGGGTGAAAAAGCGATCAGCGCGAGCAGATCGAGGTTTCGCACGCTCCAGAAGCGGCGAAACTGGAAGTAGATACCCACGATCAGCAACGACGACAGATAGACCCATGTCGTCGGGTGCATCTCGTATTCGAAGAGAATGTCCTGCATGGATCTCGGTTCACCCGGCGCCACAATCCGATTGGCGGCCGGCACATCTTCGCCGACCACGATTTCGCAACCCCTGAGGATACACGGCGGAAGGCGATTGGCAACCCCCGCAATTGGTGGGATGGCATCGCGGCCACAACACGAAAACCCACAACACGAAGACAGAGCCCGCGGGATTGCCGCCACAGCCTGAACCAGCGGATTGGCACTGCTTGTCGGAAACCACTTCGGCCTGGGAGATTCGCAAGCATTGGCACACGCTTTGTCGCTCACTCAATCCGGTTGAGCTACCGGTACGGCCAATGTACAATTCATCAATTCCCAGATGGCAGCTTTTTTCTTCTTTTTTCGTTTGGGCCCATTGGTTATAAGAGTTGGCGAGAGTGATTATCCGTCAGGACTACGCCATGAAGACGTTTTTTGCCATCGCATGTATCCTGGGTTGCCGGTTGATGTGTCCTTGCGCGGCAGTGAGTCAACAGGAGGCCGTCTTTCATGGCAAAAACGTCTCCGCGTGGACCGAACAACTGGCCGCCCCGGACGCTCGCGTTCGTTGGTATGCCACGTATGCCCTGGGCCAATTGGGGCCGAAAGCTGCCGACGCCGCCGAGCCGTTGGCCGAAGTGCTCGGCAACCTCACGGGCCACGAATACGTTCGCTGCGGGGCCGCCTGGGCTTTGGGACGCCTCCAATCCCGGGCTGAACCGGTCGTTGCGGTGCTGGTCGCGTCACTCGATTCGCGACTCCCGTCTGTCCGCCGGCAGGCCGCCCAAGCACTCGGCCGACTGAGCCAACTCGGCCGGCCCGCGCTGCGGCGGCTGGCACGGTCCATGGAAGATCCGGATCCCGTGGTAGCCGTTTACGCGGCCGCGGCACTTTGGCAAGTTGCCCGACATGAACCGGCCGCCGCAAAGCTGATCGCCATGACAGGCCACGAAGACACCTCGGCCGCTTACCAGGCCGTCGCGGCACTGGGGCGCCTTGGGCTGCGATCCGAAGCTTCGCTGGACGCACTGACCGCGGCACTGGGCTATGCGGAGGCCGATGTGCCTCGCGCGGCGGCCCGAGCCTTGGGCCGACTTGGTCCGTCGGTCGTTCCCAAATTGCAGAGTGTACTTGCCGACGGGGATTCCCGAACGGTCCTTGGCACGGTCGAGGCGCTAGGCTGGCTCGGTCCTGAGATCGAGCCGTTGCTGATCGAGTTGTTGCAGTATAAGAGTCCGGCTGTCCGCCGTGCCGCCGCCAGAGCTTTGGAGCGGATTCGAGACGAATAGATTCGGCATTTTTGGTCGACTTCTCGCATTGGACTTGCCCGGCATGGGGGGGTGCCGCGTAGAATAACAACAGCAGCGGGCCATCGAATGTTCCGTGACATGTGGCCCGTGCTCGGTTGTAGTTCATCAATTCCAAGAGAACGGAACCAAGAGAACGGATACCGAACATGGGATCGTCGATGTCGGGCGGTCGAGTATGGATTCGTTGGGGGACGCTCATCGCGGCGGTCGTGGCCGCGGTAGCGATTGGCGGTACGATGTGTATGCGGTCGGACTTATCGCCGGACCTACCTACCCCAAAAGCACCTGCTCCCAAAACCACGCCGGCTGAACCTTCGACTGACGCGCCGGCCGAGAGTGGCCGTTTCCTCGAAGCGCGCCGTCGGATGGTCCGCTATGACCTGCAAGGGCGCGACATCCGCGACCCTCGCGTGCTTGACGCCATGGGCCGAGTACCCCGGCAGGTTTTCGTACCCCGCGGTTTCCAAGGCAGCGCCTATGACGACACGCCGCTGCCGATCGGACATGGGCAAACTATCTCGCAGCCTTACATCGTGGCCTTGATGACGCAACTGGTTCGGCCGACGCCCGAGTCGAAAGCCTTGGACATCGGCACCGGCTCGGGCTATCAGGCGGCCGTGCTGGGGGAGCTTTGCAAGGAGGTCTACAGCATCGAGATCGTCAAGCCGTTGGCCGACGAGGCACGCGAGCGTCTGGTCGAGTTGGGGTACAAGAACGTGACGGTTCGCCATGGCGACGGGTACAACGGTTGGCCGGAGCACGCCCCGTTCGACGTGATCATCGTGGCGGCCTCCCCGCCCGAGGCGCCGCAACCGTTGATCGATCAGTTGGCCCCCGGCGGACGGCTGGTAATTCCCGTGGGTCACTTCTATCAGGAACTCGTACTGATCGAGCGAAGCGAGGACGGGCGGATTCGTCGCCACACGATCGCGGCCGTGGCGTTCGTGCCGATGACCGGCGAGGCACAAAAAGAATAGGGCCGCCCTTTCGGACGGCCCAAACATTTTGGTCGTATTCCCTAACCCGTCTATGAATCCCGTCTACGACGCCACCAGCCGACGGAGATACCTGCGGTCGCCAGAAGGCACCAGACAAGTAAGCTCGAGGGTTCCGGGATTGCGCCATCCACGATCTCGAATTCAGCCAGCCGACCTGTCTGCTCGCGGGCCGGCTCGATGGCATGAAGTTGCAACGGCAGTGACACAACTAAGATGCAGATAGTGATGATTAGGAAAACGCGCATCTGAAGTCTCCGTAGATTCGACCAAAAAACCCACCAAACTGCCTGATAGTTGGTATACCAACCGATGTCTTGAGGACCAAGCGATTTTCCCCTTGTTTCGGTGAACTCACATTGACAGCGGCCGGAATAATGTTAACCTTCTCAGTAGGGGATAATCCGAAGCCCGGTAATGGAGGACTCGACATGGGTGTTATCCAAGAGACGGCGGCGGAGCAGTGGAACCTGACTCTTTCCCAACTGCGAGAATCGGTTCGGCAATCGATCGCCGAGCTACAGAAACTCGAAGCGGCAGCCCAGGCCTGCTATGACTCTTACGAGATGGGGCCGGAAGAGTGGTCCGAGCAGTCGGTCGATCTGGAGAGCTTTATTACGCCCGACCAGCGCACAGGCATCTCTCCGGAGCAGACGGTTCGTGAAGCGTTTCGGCTACTTCGACGCGCCCTGCAGGAGGGAGACCTGCTGGTGAACTTCGAAGAGTTCTGAGCAGAACGGGATCCTGATGCAGGTTTCCAGGCCGGGTGCCATGGCCACGCTTGTCGTGGGCTAATCCTCCTTCGGACTACTCGTGATGCTCAGCAGGAACTTGAGCAGATGCGGGAAGTCGGGCTCGGCGAGCGTCTTCTCGGCTACATTGGGCATCGGCGAGAGCGGTGAGGTGAAGCGATCATCAATCTGGTCGTGGGGAATTCGCTGCTCCTTGCCGTCGGCGTCGACCAGGATCAGCACCTTGCCCTCGTCGCGCAGAGCCAGGCCCGAATGGGTCAGGCCATCGTCGGTGATGACGATCGTGGTTTGAAACAACGGGTCGACGTTCCGGCTGGGGTCCAGCACGTCTTCGAGCAGGCGATCCAGCCCTCGGTTGCCGATGCCGTCTAAGTCGGGGCCGAACTTCTTACCCTCGCCGCTGAGTTGATGGCAGATGGCACACTGTTTTTCGAAGAGCTCTTTACCCGACGCAAGATCGTGCTCGCCGGCTAAGAAGGCGTTGCGCCGCTGTTGGATCAGTTGGGCAATCTTCTCGTCACGGGGCGGCAGCCCTTCGGTAAGCCGGTCCAGCCGCGCGGCCAGATCCGACACCTTCGCGGCCTGCAAGCCGTGTAGCACCGGGTCCTCCTGCAGCAATTGCGGGGAAGCCTTTCCTTGTCCGACGGCTTCAAGCAAGATGTCGGCGCCGGCGCGGGTACCGGCCAGCGACGCGGCGATCTCGACCGCCAGTCGTTGGTGGGCCGTTTGCAAACGATCCAACAGCAGTTGGCGACTTCGGTCCGTGTTGACTCGCGAAAGGGACCGGGCCGCTTTGGATCGTACTTCGATGATTTCCGTCGGGTCAGCCAAGATGCCGTCGAGCAACTCCTCGGCCCGCGAACCGCCGGTGGCCACGCAGGCATCCATCGCCGCGATCCGCAATTCCTTGATCTGCTCGCGCGATGCGGCCATCTCGGCCAGCCGATCGTAGAGCGATTCGACGCGCAAGTGCCCGGCCAAGGTGATTCCTTCGAAGACGTGAAACGGATTCTTGTCGGCCATCAGATGTTCCGCCAGCCGCGCGGCCCAAGGATGAAACGGCTCCGGTAGCACTACCCCGCGCTCCTGCAGCCCTTGCACATACGCACGAAACACAAGCAGTTGGGTTGCCGCCTGGGACTGTTCTAGGCCGAGCATGTAGTCGGCCAGCGAGCCGAGTTTCTCTTCCGCCAGATACCGGGCCACGTGGTGAATCCAGTCGGCCATGCGATGCCGGTCAACCCGGTCTGCCTTCAGGCATGTCAGGATAAACTCGGCAGATCGGGCATCGCGTACTCCCGCCAGCACGTCCAATAGGCGATGCAACAGGGCCCGATCATCGCTCAAGCGAGCGTGCTCGGCGAAAATGGCCGGCTGTTGGAAATGATCGCGCAGGGCCATGCGAATCGTGTGCACCAGATAGGTATCTTCCGGCCGTGTCTCGGACCAAAGCCGCATCAACAAGGCCACGTTGACCGACTCCGGATGGCGTCCCAGAGCGTCGGCTGCCGCACGACGGACGAACGCGTCGGCATCGAACAACTTCTTGCGGATCAGGTCGCCGATCGGAAACGTCGGGCTGTTCCACTGTTCTCGCTCGGCCATGGCGCGAACCAAGTGAACTCGCACCAGACGATCTTCGTCCTCGGCAAGCCGGGTAATCAAGGGGTCGTCCAGGGCACCGCATCGCTCGAGGATCCATAGTCCACATGCCCGTTGGTTCAGATCCCACGGCCCCTGGATCCCTTGTCGGACGCGCTGCTTGGCCGCGGTGCCGAAGCGATCGACGATTTCGTGGGTGGCCGACATCCGCACCACGAGATTCGGATCGGCCAGCCGCTCGAAGAGCCCTTCGAGGTCCAGCCGGGTCAAGTCGTGGACCTTGCGCGGCTGCTGGGGTTCTTCGGAAGTCCCCTTGTAATAGACGCGCCACACGCGGCCTCGCCGACGGTCGCGGCGGGGATGGTCCAACGGCACTTCGTAATGGGCGATGATGCAGTTGTAGAAGTCGGCGATGTAGAGTGCCCCGTCCGGACCCAACTTCAACTCGACCGGGCGGAACCAGGGATCGTCGCAACTGACGAAGTCGGGCTGTTCGATCCCGCGCAATGACGAACCGACGGCCGTGATCCGGTCGTGATTCACTTTGCCGGTAACGCCATTGCCCATGAAAATCGTGTCACGATACTCGGGCGGAAACTGGTCGGCCGCATAGTAGACGATTCCCGAGATGGCCGTCGAACCGTGCGAGTGGTCGATCAGTGTCGGTCCGAACCCCAGCCCGTCGTGCGGTTTGCCGAAGCTGGGATAATAGGCTCCGCGAAGCAGGCAATAGGCGGGCTTGCTGTGGCAGTCGGCCGTGAACAGGTTACCCAGCGGATCGAAGGCGATCCCGTAAGGATTCACCTGACCGTGCCACCAATACTCCAAGTGCGAGCCGTCCAGGCGGAAGCGGTAGCCGTTGCCCGAGCTCATCGTGATCGGTTGCCCGTCTGCTCCGGAAACGTTCGACGTGTTAGCGAATCCATGGCAGGCGTAGATCCAGCCGTCCAGCCAGCGGGTGAATCCGTTGTTCATCCCGTGGCTGTCGACCATGCCGAACTCGGTGTAGAGTTCCTCTCGCCGGTCGATTTGCCCGTCGCCGTCCGTGTCGTAGCAGCCTTGGATGCTGGGGATACTGAAGACGATCGCACCGCCGGGGATCGGGGTCACGCCGGTTGGCATGCTCAGATCATCCAGCAGCGTGGTGACTGTCTCGTAGCGCCCGTCGCCGTCGCGGTCCTCGAGCACTCGCAGCGCATCTCGGCCGGGCCCCTTTGGCGGAAAAGGATACTCGACCGTATCGGTGATCCAGAGGCGACCTTGAGCGTCGAAGTCGAGGCTCAGCGGTTGGTGGATTTGCGGTTCGCTGACCACCAGCTCGATCTCGAACCCCGGCGGCAAGTGAAACAGTTTCTGCTGCTCTTGGGGCGAAAGCGGCTCGGTCGCGACCACGTAAGGATACGGTTGCCCCGCGGCCACCCCGCAAGCGAACCACGCTAAGATCAACCCGGCCAAGCAGACACTTCTTGCCATGGTGAATTCGCCAGTAGGTCGTTTCGGGCAATAACCGCTCATAAGAACGATTGTGCCCGAAGCCGGCCGCCGTGTCAAGGAACGCCGTAGAGGAAGTTGGTCCGGGCGCGCAATCCTTGCGTGCCCGGCCTTCGGTCGATTTCGGGGGCGTCAACCATCCTGGTTGCCGAAGGTCTGTTGTGGCGCTCCGTCGAGCGTCGTTACAACGTCATGATCAGGTCGACCGCAACGGGTGCTAATGCGTCGCTGTCCGGCTTGCTGCTCGAGGCGTCGATCTCGCCGATCCAATCGAGCGATGCTTCCTGCACAATCGCGTCCAGGTCGCCGATCGAGTAGACGGTCGTGGTGCCACTGACCTCGTTGGCCACCGCTAGCAATGGCATGCCGGTGGGGCTGTCCTCGGCCGAGATGAACTTCAACCCCTCGGGCGCCAGATCGCCGGCCGTGCCTTCCTCGGCAACGCCGCCGAAGTCGCGGTTGTTGAAGTAGGACTCGAACACGGGTGCCGTCGGATCGGTGATGTCGTAGACCATCACGCCGCCGACTCGCTCCAGGCTGACAAACGCGAAGGTGTTCTCGCCGATCTGTCCGACGACCACGGACTCCGGCTCCGGGCCCTTGTCGTCGCTACGGCCATCGAAGCTGCCGTTCTCGTCGTTGTTGGAATTGAAGTTTTCCGGCAACGCCGCGGCGGTGATCTGCTCGAAGTCGTCACCGCTGTCGTAGATGAGTGACCCGTCGGTTGTCCAGATCGAGAACGACCGGGCGCCATAGGCGTGGATCTCGTCGAAGTCGCCGTCGCCGTCGAGGTCACCGGTGGCGTCGCTCACCTTGATCCGTCCCAGAGCCTCGGCCGCCTGAAGGTCGGGCCAGCCGTCAAACACGCCCGGATCCAGATCCAGCTTCTTTCCGCGGGTCTCCTCGCTGAACCCATCGTAGTCGCGAGCGTCGCCCTCGTTGGCCGTGACCAGGTAGGTCGTGCCGCCGACCTCATAGTTGGCAATCCCGTCCGGCTGATACATACCCTTCACCGGCCAGAGTCCGATGTTGATGGCCGGTCCCGACTCGGTCACCCAGACCGGATCGCCATTTTCGTCCACCACCGGATTGCCGTCGTCGTCGACTTCCTGCTCCCAGACCGGATCGCCGTTGGCGTCGAACAGCGGATCGCCGTTCTCATCCTCCGCTTGCACGAAGTAAGTGCCGTCTTTGTTGCTCGGGTCAAGTCCATTGCCTTCGATCAAGTGGTCCTTCAACCCCAGCGACGTGATCGAGGTAAACTCGCCCGTGGCGATGTCCAACTCGGCGATGGCGTTGTTCTCCTGCAATACGACCCAAGCCGTGGCGGAGTCGCTGGATATCGTCACGTACTCGGGCTCCAGGTCTTGGGCGACCGTGGCATTCGGGCCGAAGATCCGCACGCCGGCCGCGCGTAGCTCGTCGCGTTGGCCGTTGAAGCTGTTGAATTTGGCCGTGGTGAGCAGACTGCCCGGGTCGTCGGGAATGCCTTCCGCGAGAATGGCCGAGACGTCGATGATCGAGACGGTCCCCTCCGGATCGACGCTATACTTGTCGTTCGGTTCGCCTTCGTCGGCCGTGAGCACTTTGGTTCCGTCGGGCGTGAAGGTCAGCATGTCGGGAAGACGGCCGACCTTCACTCGGCCGAGATACTCTCCGTCCGTTCGGAAGAATTCCACCTCGCCCCGTTTCGTTCCATCCTTGATCGCCACGGCAATTAACCCCAGCTCGCTGTCGGCTTCGTGATAGACATCGACGCTGGTGGGCTTGCCGCCGACGGGCAACTGCATCAGAAGCGAATCGGTCGGATCGCCGTCGGTGCTTATATCGAGTACATCGATGGCCTTGTCGTCGTCGTTGGTGACCAAGAGCCGCTGATCGACGGCGTCGTAAGAGACGACCTCGGCGCCCGACTCGTCGAAGAGGCCCGTCTCGTACGTGCCGATCGGAGAGAGCGTGACGGCCAAAAGTTGGCGACGCTCCAACGGTTCCACGCGCAATGGTCGGCAAGCGGATTTCGGTTGCCTTCTAAGTGATACCCCAAGCGAAGCGAAAGCAGATTTCATCGTGCGGTCTCCTTCAAAAAGAGTAGTTAGAAAAACCCCTACGCCGTGGAAAACAACTGCCCCAAGACGTCGGTCCCATACTTTGCAGATTCTATTTGTTCTTTGTAGGCATGACAACCAACGGCTAAGCGTTTTTTTCCAACCAAGTGATTCTTTGGCTGATATAGCGGTAAGACGGCCCATTTGTGCCACAAGAAAAGAAAAATACCTTTTTCGTGTCCACCATTCAGAGGGGGCGCGATATTGGGTACGCCTTCGCAAAAAGGTGACATCACTGATTAGCGTTCGTCTCCCGTGGTCACCCGGGAGTGCGAAGTGTCGCGATGTCATGGCAGACTGCCATTTCCCACCCATCTCGTGAATTTCAGTGATGTCCCGTTTTTTCTCTCGTTTTTTCTCTACCACAGAGCCCACCGAGAACACAGAGAGAACGGACCACAAACAAATCCTCTCTGTGTTCTCGCTGGTCTCTGTGGTTTCCCTTCCTTTTTTTGGTTGTGGATCCGCCGCGCTGGGCGAGTCAAGGGTAAGTCAATCAATGTACCTGTCCCCTATTCTCCCTCAAGCTGTCACTAGCCGAAACAATGCGACAAAATGGAGAAGGCTAAAAACGATGTCAGCGATGGCCCAAAAAACGTATTCCCGATGTTTGCCGTATGCTGCAAGCAATAGAAGTGCCACACTAACAAAAGGGCCTATCAAGAAGTATATCGCTGTCCAGTTGACAACAAAAACGACCACGCCGTAAAAGAAACCATCAAAGACCTGGAAACGTCCTTCAAGCAGCACTCCCATGCAGGCAAATGCCACAATGACAGCGTGTAGGCAGACATATCGTTTTAGCCAGCGTGTCCCTCGGTTTGACTTCCCGTCGTTTTCCAGCAAGTCGCACTGTGTTGCGGG
>CAYYOX010000158.1:0-11605 GCA_964473065.1 uncultured Planctomycetaceae bacterium
CGAGCAGGTCGATCGGTATTGGGCCGATGTTCTTCAGTTCGACGAACTCGAAGTCATCGTCATCGAGAAAGCCTTCGGTAATCTCGTCGGCCGTACGATCGTAGGGGTGATAGTTCAACTCCGTAATGGCGAAGTTTGCCGCATTGGCCGGCTGATGCGTGATGAACTGGGCCTCGTTCAGAGCCGACCACAGGATGCCGCTCTTGGCTCGGGTTTTGACCAGCGCGTTGTTGTCCAGTGTGATCGGCCCGTCGCCCAGGACAATGTCGGCCTGTAGCTTCAGGTCGAGAGTGATGTCGCTGCTGTCGGCACGACATTGATGGATTTCCGCGGCGATCACGTTATCGCCTGCGACCAGCAGGCTCGGGTCGATCGAGAACGGATAGAACGTCGACTCCTCCGGGTCGCTGATCCCTTCGGCCGAGATGGTCAAGTAATCGATATCTCCCTCGGGCATGGCACTGCGGAGAAGTTCCTGACCGTTGAGATACACCACCGCCCCGTCGTCGCGCATCAGTTCGAGCGTCAGGGCACTTATCGCGGTCGGATCGGGCACGTCGAACGTATGGCGGAAGTAGGTGGTGACGTACTTGTTGTTCGCATCGGGGCCATAGCCGAGGAGCGTGGCCTCGTCGCCATCTCCGTAGCCCAACTGCGAGGGACCGGCGGCCCAACCGGCGTCGTCGAAATTGGTCGCGTACCAGGCCGTGCCTTGGTCCGAGCCGTCGTCGAGATACTTCCACTGGGCGCCCGTGGAAATCAGGGCCGCAGTGCCGCCGGCGGCGAATTCCAGCGCCTCGGGCGAAAGGGCCCCGCCGGGTAACCTGGGATCGGAGCCGTCGAGCGTATAGTAGATTGTGCCGACGGGGGCCGTGATGTTCAACTCGAAGCCGGGCACGACCTGCCCGCCGTGCTGGTTGAACGCCGGAGCGTCGACGTTGGGGTACAGCGCTATGCCCTTGAACTGGTCCAGCACCACGTCGGTCCGGTTCGAGCCGGAGCTGACCGTGAAGTACTCGTATCGCAGGCGGTTCTGTTCGGTGAGCCATTCGATGTCTCGGGTGTAGGGCGTCGCACGGAGCAGATCACCCCAGCGGGCCGATTCGGCGACGATGGCCCGATCGATCTCGGTGGCCCGATCCATCCAGCGGGCTTCGTTATTCTCGGACGTCATGGCCCCGTCGTTGAAGAAGTGTCGATGCACACGGTCGCCAAACTCCCTGCGAAATTCGGCGTTACCCCGAAGTGCCTCATAGAGTTCGCCTGCGGAATTGGCGTAAGGCAACGAGGTCCGATTGTCCCACAGCCCGAACAGACTCTCTTCGGCGTCCCAGGAGACGAAGTAGAACTTTCCGTCGGGCCCCTGGCGTCGCAAGGCATAGGCATTGCTGTCGGGCCAATCGTAGTTGGCCGTAAAGATGTTCACGATCATGTAGTCGATAAAGGCCTCGACATCGAGATATTGATGAATCTGCCCATAGACGGCGTCGGAGGCTATTCCACTCCGAGCGATTCCCATCATTGTATTCCAGGCTTGGAGCGTTCCGTCGATTTGAAGGATCCCCGGCCCGCGGCGCCATCGAACCACGTCGTACTCGTCATTATCGCCGCCGAGATAGGATTCGCCGAAATCGGCGTCGGGGCGTTCGACGGGATTATAAAGTCCCCAGTACAGCCCGTTGATATAGAGGTGAACGAACTTGCCGTGCGAGGTCAGTTGTCCCATATCGCGTTGCGCGTCGCGCAGGAACTGGTCGCGAAGATACTGGGTCTGCGCCAGTTGCCAATCGGTCCGCCAGGGACTGGGCCATGCCTTGCCGTTGCCCGAGCGAAGCACGATCTTCTCGAAACGCTCGACCATCGTGTCGGGAAAAAGGGGGAAGTTCAGCGCACCGTCGTACTCGTTGCGGAAATAGATACGGAACGACTTCTTGAGCATCTCGTTGAACCGGTTCCATCCCCCGTGCATCCGCACCCCGGAGTTGATCTGAAACTCTTGCCCGCTGTTCGGATCGAAGTATTCCAGCGAAGCGGACCGCTCCCACGCGATACCCTCCTGCTGAGCGTTGGCGTAGATACCCGTCTGAAGATCGAACAGATCGTCCAGATCCATCACCAACGAGACCGTGGGAATCGCCTCCAAGGCGTCCGTCATATCGAACGTCAGACCGGCGGCGTCGGTAAACGGGGCCGCGTTGACCACCGCAGGGTCCATCTCGTAATCCGCCGGCGCCGGTACCGCAGAGACGACTCCTACCCCGTTGTTCCAAGCGGTGGGAAAGCCTTCCGGCCAGACCGGCTGCTGCAGCACGTCGGCGAGGAACAGATACGTCTGCGTGTCGACGTTACTGGGCTTGTAGCCCGACTTCAACGCGGCGGCACGCAACGTGGTGGTGGTCGTGATCTGGATTGGCCCGGTATATAACGTGCCGTTGGTGTCGTTAGGTTCGCTGCCGTCGGTCGTGAAGTAGATCTGGGCGTTCGGCGTGTTGGTCGTGATCAGCACGTCGAACGGCGCGTCGTAGAAACCGCGATCGACACTGAAGGTCGTATCGCGCACATAGTCGGTCCAACCCGCGGCGCCGTTCTGATCGCCGGGCGTCGGCTCGGCGAAGTATTGCAACCCCGTGCCCGAGAGAATCGGTTGGATCAGAAAATCTCCGTCGGAGGCCGAAACGTTCAATCCCGCAATGGCCAGCAGGTTATTGCCCGGCTGAAGCAGGCCCAGGAAATTGGCTAGGTCGATCTCCTCGAACACGAGCGAGTCGGCCACGCTGCGGGCTGCGGTGGCCGCGGAATCCCATTGGACCGTCGCCGGTGCGTTGCGTCGGGCTACCTCTTGGCCGTTGAGATAAGCGACAAAACCGTCGTTATACTTGATCGATAGGGTCAGCGTTTGAAGGGCCAACGGATCGGCCACTTCGAACGGCAGCCGCATGTAAGCCGAAGCGTTGACCCCGTGCATGTCGGCCCCAAGGTCGGCCTGCAGCACGTCGCCGATGCCGCCAGCCGCCGCATCGAAGCCGAGCCCGACCGACATTTCCAAAACAAACGGGATCGTGAGCCCTTCGTTCAACGTGCCGCCGGTACCCACCTCGTCGAAGGTCCAATCGCCGGCATGGTCGTGATCGGAACTGCCGATCCGCTGCAACGCGTTGGAACCGGCTGCCGTCGTGTCGACCGGCGGGCCGGCCCAGTTGGCCGCCGGGTGAATGTCGGTAAAGCCGTTGAGATCGACACTCATCGAGGCCAAGTCCTCGGGCGGGTATCCCCAAACAACGAAGTCAACCACCGCGCCGCTTTGGTCGAGAATCATCACCCAGCCTTCGTCAGAGCTGCGCCAGAAGATGTTGTCTTCCGTCGTGTCGGGCCGATAGATCAACTCGCCCGGCGCCATCGAAGCGGGGAACGTCCACAACAGCGCGTGAACGTCGTTGATCTCGTAGTTCGCCGCGCTGTTGGCCGCCATGACCCAGCCGGTCGTGTCGACCGTATTGGCCGACACGTTTTGCAACTCGACCGAGTCGGGCGTTCCCGTGCCGGCCTCGGTGATCAGTATGCCGGCCGATTGAGCGTAAGTGGTCCAGGCCGAGTCGTCCAAATTCGGATCGGTCCAGCCGGCGCCCAAGGAATCGTCAGCCGGGACGAGAAACCGCAGACTTTCCCCGCCGGGTACGGCAAAGTTGGCCTCATCGTACCCGATACCATAGGAGATGTCGGTGAACTGCTTGGGAAACTCCGGCGCAAACTCATGGGCGATCGTTGTGCCGTCGGACTCGACCAGGGCTAAGTATTCCCCGTCGCTATCGAGTTGGAAGTTGGCGTGCAACTCGCTGCCGACCGCACTGCGATCCTTGCCCGAGGCGAAGACCAGCAGATACTGTTGCGGATTGAGCGTGACGTCGGGAAACTGCCACTGGGTCAGGTTGTTGTCATCGTCGGTCAAGTACCAGCCGTCCAGGTCGACCGGGGCACTGGTCGGGTTGTGGATCTCGAGCCAATCGGACGAGTCGCCGTCCTCATCCGCAAGCGTCTGGCTATTGGCGGCCATCAACTCGGAGATAACCAGCGAGGAACCGTCCAGCACCAATCGCGGCTCGAGCCGTTCGAACGCCAGCCGGGCAGACCGATTTCGCTTTTGTTGAGAAGGTTTCGACATCGAAGGGGGGTACGTGATCCTATGAGATGGTGAAAAGTAGCGAGAAAACCCCTGCAATCCGAAGAACCCTTCAGGACGACCTGTACCTACAAGTTAACATACCCGGCTGTTATTGCAAGCATTTTCGACCACAGAGGGGTATTGTTGACGCCGATAGTGTGGTGCATCGGCGGCATTGACCCGAGCAAGTCGGCGAGAATAATTAGGAGGCGATCCGTTGATTTTATATTCTGCAGGAAGAGGCCCGTATGAAGATTCGTGAGTTGCTGACCAAGAATCGCAGTTATCGTCGATTTCATGAAGACGTTCCGCTGGACGAAGAGACGTTGGTCGGGCTGGTCGAATTGACCCGATCTTGCCCCTCGTCGGCCAATCGGCAGCCGCTTAGGTACATGGTGGCCTGTTCGCCGGAAGAGAACGGCAAGATCTTTCCGCACTTACGTTGGGCCGACGGTCTGAAGGGTTGGCCCGGCCCAGATAAGGGTGAGCGACCGACCGGATACATCATCATCCTGGGCGATGGTCGGGCCCCGTCCAGCCATCAGGTCGACTCGGGCATTGCCGCACAAAGTATGCTGTTAGGGGCCACCGAGCAGGGTTTCGGCGGCTGCATGATCGGCTCGATCGATCGCAACGCCTTGCGCAAGGTCCTGAAGATTCCCAGCGAGTACGTGGTCGTGCTGGTACTGGCCCTAGGCAAGCCGGCCGAGAAGGTCGTTCTAGAAGACGCCCAAGATCCCACCGACATCAAGTACTGGCGCGACGAAGACGACGTGCATCACGTGCCGAAGCGGACCATGGAAGAGTTGCTACTAAAGTTTTGAAGCAGTTATGGGCTGGATGATCGATGGCGTGTTCCCACCGACGCAGTCGGTGGGCTTTGGGGGATGGATTCGCTGAGACGGTTGGCACTAGGAAACTAACCACTAACCACCAACCACTATCCACTGCTCCCCTACATCTTCTCCACCACGTCGATCCCCAGCAGTTCCAACCCCTTGGCGATCGTCCGGGCTGTTAGGTCGCAGAGCAACAGGCGGCTTTGGCGGAGTTCTTCCGTCTCGGCCTTGAGCACGGGACATTGCTCGAAGAAGGTCGAGTAGCGGTTGGCCAGCTCGAATAGGTAAGAGGTCAACTGGTTGGGCCGATAGTCGCCCGCGGCCAGATTGAGCGCTTCGCTGAGCCGCAGCAGTTCCAAGGCCAAAGCCCGTTCGGCCGGAGTGTCCAGCAGCAGCTTGGCCCCGCTTTGACGGACCGACTCGACATCGAGCCCGCCTCGGGCGAAGATGCTCCGCACCCGGGCGTAGGCGTATTGCATGTAGGTGGCCGTGTTGCCGTTCATGGCCAGCATCTTGTCGTAGCTGAACACGTAGTCGCTGGTCCGGTTTTGGGACAGATCGGCGTATTTCAAGGCCGCAATGCCGACCGTCTCGGCCACCCGATCGCGTTGCTCGGGCGAGAGTTCGGCCCCCTTGGGCTTGGCGTCGTCGTTGTCGCTGACGATCTTCCCGGCACGCTGGACCGCCTCGTCCAGCAGGCCTTCCAGCCCGACCGTATCGCCGGACCGCGTTTTGAACGGCCGACCGTCATTGCCCAATACGGTGCCGAAACTGACGTGGGTCAATTCGAGGTCGTCGTAGCCCAATTGTCCGGCCGTGGCGAAGAGGTGCTCGAAGTGCAGGCTCTGCCGATGGTCGACCACGTAGAGGATCGCGTCGGGCTTCCATTGCTCCATGCGGTAGCGGATCGTGGCCAGATCGGTCGTGGCGTAGAGGAAGGCCCCGTCCTGCTTGCGGATCAGCATGGGAACGTCCTGCCCGTCGAAAAAGACGCAAACGGCCCCGTCGCTTTCCCGGGCGACCCCCTTCTGCAGCAGTTCGTCGACGATCGGGGCGAGCCGGTCGTGATAGAAGCTTTCGCCCAGGGTATGGTCGAATGTCACGCCGAGGCGGCCGTAAACCCGTTCGATCTCGTCCTCGCACGGCGGCAGGAATTCCCGCCATAGCCGCAGATTCTCCTCGTCGCCGGCGTGCAGTTTGGCCGTCTCTCCCAAAACGGCCGCGCCGATTTGGGCATGTTCCTGAACCAGCTTCGACAGCGTCGGGTCGCTCTCGACGGCCGCCAGCTTGGCCTGAAGTTCCTGCAACTCGTCGCGGGTCTTGTCCAAATCGGCTCGGGCACTTTGCAAGGCCTTGGCCGTCTTTTTATCGGGCTTCTCGCCGGCCGACGCCTCGTTGGTCTTCAGGGCCAACTCTTGCTGGTCGAGCTTCTGCCGCAACTCGGGCAGTTGCGATTTGCCCTGGTGATAGTCCATCACCTGACGCACCAGCCGATACAGCCGGGCCAACTCGTCGACCGGAGTCTGCCGATAGGCGTCCTCATCGCGGAAGTGGCGGTAGCCGTAGATGATCATGCCGAACTGGGTGCCCCAGTCGCCAATGTGGTTGTCGCTGATCACCCGATGGCCAAGGAACCGCAGCGTGCGGCAGAGCGAGTCGCCGATCACGGTCGAGCGGATATGGCCCACGTGCATCGGCTTGGCCACGTTGGGGGCCGAGTAGTCGACCACGAACGTCCGCGGCTGCCCAACTGTCGGCACGCCCAGCCGCTCGTCGTCCACGGCGGCCGAGAGCCTCTCGACCAGCGAAGCGTCCTTGATCCGCACATTGATAAACCCGGGCCCGGCGATTTCCGGTTCCTCGCAGAAGTCGGCCACGTCGAGCCGCTCGATCACTTCGGCGGCAATCTCTCGCGGCGGTCGCCCCAGCCGTTTACCCAGCGGCATGGCGAAATTGGCCTGATAATCGCCGAACTTAGGATCCGAACTCGGCCGGATCAGTCCCAGCAGTTCGTCGGCGTCGTCGGTCAACTCGGCCAAGGCAAGGCGAAAACGCTTCTTCAACTCAGGCAGAATGCTCATGGAAAATCCGTTCAGGAAAAAAAGGGGACATTCTACTTTATTGCAAAAAGTAGAATGTCCCCTTTTTTGATTCTCTACTCGGGCTGGCCTTTCGGCTCGAACGGCACTCGCCGGGCATGGCCCCAGAGATCTTCCAGAGCGTAGTAGCTGCGCGTCTCGGGCTCGAACAGGTGGATGACCACGTCGCCGTAGTCCAGCAGAATCCAGCGGCTTTCGCCGTATCCTTCGATGCCTTGCCGATGGTCGCCCAGATCGTCCTCCAGGGCATGGTCGATCTCTTCGCTCATCGCGTGCAACTGCCGTCGGCTGGTGCCGCTGGCCAGGACGAAGTAATCGAAGATGGGCGTCAACTCGCGCATGTCGAGGATCACGATATCCCGCCCACGGTTCTCCTCGGCCGTCCGGGCAGCCGCCATAGCACGCTCCAAGGCGCCGCCGATTTGCCCGGCGGCAGTGGCTTCGGGGCCGGCCGTACTCTTTTCCACGATTTTACTCACTTGGGGTCTGGCTCACTTCGGGTCTGGGTTGAAAACAACAACAATTCATTGTACACGCCACCAAGCAGTCATGGGAGGGGGCAGCAACCGACTTGGCAAAGCTGCGGCGGCGAGGCGAAGCGAGGGATGGCATCAGCACACCCCCCAGAAAACGGAGACACGACCCTGGGCGTTGGGGTTCGGGGCCATGTTGTTCGAATTCTCGCCTGTCGAACATGCCCACGACAAGCGTGGGCATGGCACCGGACACGTTATTATTCGGCGGTTGGCGTGACTGCTGAAATGCCCTTGCCGGTGGCGGCCCAGTGGACGCCGGCGATCAGGAGCTGCTTGAAGCCTGGGTTCTCCATGGCTTTGGCCGGGGTTGCACGCAGGCACGGGCCCAGCGAAATCTACGTCGTCCACCTCGACAACTGGTTCGGCGGATGACGAGGTGTTGCACAACATGCCCACGCAAGCGTGGACCATGGCCGGGCTAGATACCTAACAGTTGACGCTTCTTCGCCTCAAACTGTTCAGCAGTGATTATGCCTTGATCCACAAGTGTCTTCAGTTTCATGATCTCATCGGCAATAGAGACCCCGTGGCCGTCATCCGATGCGGAACCCTCCCGGTAGTTCTCGACGTAGTCCTTTATTCTCAACGCAATCTGATATGCATATTTGCCAGCAAAAACGACTGAGTTCTCATCTTGGACAGCATCAAACGCTCCGCCCGTCCACTTGTAGGAACTGTCTCTTACAGCACCACCTGCAATAGAGAATTGGATAAACCCAACAGCCAAGGAGCCGGGCTTCTTGACTTCCACTGAAGAGACGTTTCTGATTGGAATCGCCTTTTCACGCTTCGAGCCGAGAATCCATCCTTCCTTGACGATCTTCACTGTCTCGCCCTGCACGCTAACTGTCTTGCCTTGACGGCCCTTCAGAACAAGCGGGCCTGTGTTTGAATCACGGCGAGTTTCAGACGAAACCTGAATCTGCACCGTATCCGGCTTTGGGGCGGACCGGGTTGGCTGTGCGACTTGCGGCATCTGGAACGGGCCGCCGCAATGTGGACATTCGACGAATTTTCCCGCTAACGACGGTTCAGGGAGAATTCCACCCCGGCAGTGCGGGCAAGTTGGCTGGCTTGGCATATTTCACTCCTACCTTCTCCTGACAACCCTTTTGCCTAGGTTCCCCGCCTCGCTGCTAATAGGAAGTTCGATTCCTATATCACCTGACCTTACCACAACAGGAGGCCCAGTGCCATGGCCACGCAAGCGTGGACCATGGCACCCGACTCGAATACCTTCGTTATTCTACATTCCTTGTTCGATATTCGATATTCATCCGCCTACCCTTTTTCCTTCCTTGCTTTGTTACGGCAAGAGATAACAATCAACGCCCGTGCCGTTCGCGTCGACGGTTACGGTGACGGCGCCGGTTTGGGCCGTGTGGAGGACTTTTGCGCCGACGCTTTGGTAGGCTTCTTCGACAGGGGCCGGGTCCCAGCGTCGGCCGCCGCTTACTATGACCCAGCGGGGTGTGCTCCAGGCGGCCAGCCCGGGCGGATTGCTGCGGCGGCTGCCGTGGTGCGGGGCTAGGAGCACGTCGGTGTCGATCGGCTCTTCGGCCAGTACGTCTTCCATGCCCGGCGTGTCGAGGTCGCCCGGCAGTAGTATATGGCGGCCTCGATATGCGACGTCCAACACGATGCTGTTGGCATTATCGCCGCCGAGCACTCCCGTTCGCGGAGGATGCAAGACTTCCACGCGGCAATCGCCTTTGCCGGTCAACAGATCGCCCGCGTAGACCTCGCGAAGCTCAACGCCCGACGTCTCGACGGCCTGCTTCAACGCGAGCATTGCCGGGTTGAGGTTGTCGAACATCATGGGCGAAACATAGACGACTCCCACTGAGAAACGCTTCAGCAAATCGGGCAGGGCGTTGTAGTGATCCAAATCGCCGTGCGAGAGGACCACCGCATCAAGGTGCGTGATTCCGCGGGAAAAGAGAAACTCAGTGATCGTTCGAGCGCCGGATGTCGGCGAGCTGAATTTTCCGGCGTCGTAAAGCATGGTCTGTCCGCCGGGCAACTCCAGAACAGTCGCACACCCATGTCCGACCGCAAGGAACGTACACTGGAGTCGGTCGTCGTTACCCCGCAACGCAGCCGCGGTGAATCCCACCGCACACCACAGGGCCAACAGGGCCACGCACCAGCGTCGCGGCGGGCGAACGTGCGGGAAGGCCATCCCGAGGCCCAACGCCCCATAGAACACGGCCAACCACCAGTCCTCCGGGCCGGGGACCCAGTGGTGGCCGCCGGGCACGTCCCGGGCCATTTGCACGATGGACTGCAACAGGGCCAAGCTACTGTCGCAATAGCCGCCACAGACATGTCCCAGCGAATCGGACAGCGTACCACCGATAATCGTGGCGAAACCGAACAGCAACCCGGCCGCCATGGGGATCCACAGCAGCGTGTTCAGCAGCACGCCGATCGGCGTGAACAGGTGAAATCGGGCCATCGATAAGGGCATGGTGACCAGCCAGATGATCAGCCCGATCACCACCAACCGCCGCAAAACTCTTCCCGACGCCCAACCCATCCAATCCAAGGCGCCCCGGTTTTCGGCAATCAGCCGGTCCAACGTGTCTTGCGTATCGACCGCATGGATCCAACGCGGTGCGAAGTACATAAGGGCGGCTACGGCCAGGAACGAAAGTTGGAAACCTATGCTAAACAAGTCGCTTGGGTTAATGGCCAACACGACCAGTGCGGCCGCGGCCAGCGAGTTGAACGACAGCGGCTGGCGTCGCAAGTAGAGCGCCCCGCAGGTAACCAGCACCAGGATGGTCGCCCGAACGACCGGCGGGCGAACATCGGTTAGCAGTGCGTAGAAGATGGCCAGCAGCGCGATCGCCAACAGGGCCGCGCCGCGTCCGGTCGGCATGCGCACGGCCAACCAAAGCAGTCCGCCGGCAAGGATCCCCACGTGCAATCCGGAGATCGCCAACAGATGGATCGTCCCGGTCTCCTTGTAGGGCTCGGTCTGGTTGGCGTCCAATTGTTCGCGGGCGCCCAGCAACACGGCCATCGCCATGGGCCAACGGCGATAGTCCAGGTGGCGTTCGAGGACATAGTGGCCTTGCATGCGAACCGCGTCGATCCATCGCCAGATATTCCAGGCGGATCCATTTCCGACGCGCGAGACACACTCGGAGAACTGGGCCGAAAGCCGGCTGCGGCGCCGATCCCTGCGGCTGTAGGAAGCGTTATCAAACCCGCCCGGGTTGGCTGCCGGCGCCGGGGCAGACAATTGAGCAAACACGCGCACGCGGTCGCCGGCTCGCAAATCGTAAAGATGCCCGCCGACCGTCATGCGGGCTCGGCCGGCAATCGCTTGCCACTCGGTGCCGTTGCGCAAGCGGACCAGTTGAACGTCGAGCCGGGAGTTATCTTGCAAGGGGATGGCTCGCATCGGGTCGGTGTTGGGGGCCGAGACAATCCGCGGTGCGTTCAGGGCGATCGCTTCGAGACAGACGGGCTGCCTGTCGCTTCGGGCGTAGTTGCCCAAGTCGTCCCGGTCGAACAGATACCATCCGCCATGGTGCCACGACGCGGCCGTCGCAGCCACGGCCAGCAAGAGCGCGGCGGCCGCGCGATGAGGTTTGCGTCGCCAAAGTCCCAGCCAGACGCCCCAACCCGCCATTGCCCCGGCCCACCACACGAATATCGGCGCCGGCCAATACCGATCGACCACGATCCCCACACATGCCGCCGCCAGCACAATCACCAACGGCTGATACCGGGGCAGATCGTCAGTAGGCCGATCCTGTTGTGGGGCAGTTTGAACCATACGGCCCATTGTCGCCAATCGACGGCTCCGGGGCAAGCTATGGAAAATGGGGACTGGCTCCGAGCATGAAATAGATGCTAAACCCACCGGAAACCTCCGCCGCTCGGTGCCTGTCCCCTTTTTCCACTTTCCGCTACAATGAATGTTGTCCGCCTTGGCAGGGCCGTTTTTCTCTGCAACTG
>CAYYOX010000159.1:0-11596 GCA_964473065.1 uncultured Planctomycetaceae bacterium
CACACCCCCCCTATTATATCCTGGGGTGTGATGATGGTGCAATGTGTTTTTTTTGACGCGCGCCGGAATGATGCCCTTACTTGGGGCCCCGTCAGGTGAAGACCCCGGCCCGTAGTACCTGCTGGGGGTGGCGAGGTGAGGTTTTGGCAATGCTGAGTCGGAGGATGGTTCACCGTTGCGGCAAATAGGCCAACAGTTCGTCCAAGGCCCGTCGCACGCGAGCGTGATCGTCGGATCGGTTTGGACGTGTATCGTCTAACTCAAGCTCGTATAGCCAGTTGACTTCGACAGAGTCAGGCTACCGCACCGTTGCTCGTCGCTCCGGGTCGCTGTATGCTCGAAAGTGGTGCATCTCGAAAAAGCCGCTGGAGGCCGCCATGCTCAACCGTTTCGATCGCCCGCAAATCCCACTGCCAAGACACTGGAATCCTTGCGTCAAGTCGGCCGTGCTGCATGTGATCTCCCTGGCACAGTTTTCCCTGGCGTATACCCGCGGGTGGGCGGCCAACAGTATCAATGCTCGGATTCGGTTGAAGGCTCAGTGCGAGCAACTTCGGCAGGAAAACTCGCTGCTGCGCGAGGAGATGCGTATCAAAGATGTCCGTATGGCCCGGGTTGCGCCCCAACGGCGGCCGCAGTATCCGCCTGTCGAGCGGATGGCCATTTTGGAACTGAAGGCGGCCCGCGGATGGTCGCTCAGGCAGGCAGCCCGTGCGTTCCTGGTCACGCCAGCTACCGTTGCCTCGTGGATCAAACGGATCGACGAGCAGGGGCCGGATGCCCTGGTCCAACTTCGCGAGCCGGTCAACCGGTTCCCTGACTTTGTGCGATATTGCGTTCGCCGACTGCGAATCCTTTGCCCCGCCATGGGCAAAGCAAAGATCGCCGAGACGCTGGCTCGGGCAGGCCTGCACTTGGGTGCAACGACCGTGGGCCGGATCCTCAAGGAAGACGATCGGCCCGTTATGCCCACATCACCGCAAGAGACCACGCCAACTGACCGCATCGTCACGGCCAAGCATCCCAATCACGTCTGGCACGTTGATCTAACCGTCGTACCGACCGCCGCCGGATTCTGGGCTACGTGGCTGCCATTCTCCCTGCCGCAACGCTGGCCGTTCTGCTGGTGGGTTGCGGTGGTTGTTGACCATTATTCCCGACGCGCGATGGGCTTTGCCGTGTTTCCCGACCCGCCCTCGTCGGAACAGGTGCGAGCGTTCCTTGGACGTATGATCGCCAAGGCCGAAGCCGCTCCGAAATATCTTATCTGCGACAAAGGCTCGCAGTTCTGGTGCGACGGATTCAAAGCATGGTGCCGACGCCGGGGTATCCGACCGCGATTTGGTGCGATCGGCAAACACGGCAGCATTGCCGTGGTGGAGCGATTCATCCGAACCTTAAAGGATCAGTGTACTCGATGCCTCTTGATACCGCTTCAACGCGAAGCCTTCCGTCGTGAGTTGCAGTTCTTCGTCGAATGGTACAACCTGCATCGACCTCATGCTTGGCTCGGCGGTCGAACACCCGACGAGGTCTATCACCATCGCCGACCGGCGAATCGACAGCCTCGCTTCGAACCGCGCCCCTATTGGCCCAGGCCGTCACCCTGTGCGAAGCCACAAACGCTCGTCAAAGGCCAGCCCGGCGTACAACTCGAAATGGAAGTCGACTTCCATGCCGGCCGAAAGCATCTACCAATCGTGACGCTCAAACGAGCAGCGTAACTGTCGACCTGAAAGTTACGGCACTACCGGTGCGCGCAGATCGTGAAGTCTGCTTCTATGTCCCATCGAATTGCCAAAGATCAAAGCTTCTATACGCCCCCGCTGGCCAAACGTCAACGGAAATCATGCCGTTTTGCCCGCAAAACAGGCAACTTCTGTTCAGTACAAGAGTCGCCGGACCATTTCGGCCCCTTCTTTTTTCATTCTTCGGTGATCGTCAGGAGTCGGTCCACGGGTGGATTCTCGACGGCGTCCAGGCCACCGCCGATCCAGCGGACCTCGATTCGATCTACGCGGTTTTGCCGTCCCAATCCGAAGTGAAGCTGCATGCCGTAATGGCTCTGGTAGCTGCGGCCGCTGTGGACCTCGTCGACTTGGACCAGGTCTCCAGCCACCACCTTCACCCGGGCGCCGATGCCGTCGCGATTGGTCTTCACGCCGCGTAAGCGGATATCAATCCAGTGGTTTTCGTTTTTGGAATCGTTTCGCAGCAGGGTAGGCTCGCGTCGGGAATTCAGGATCACCACGTCGATGTCCCCGTCATTGTCCAGATCGTCGAAAGCTGCTCCCCGGCTGCTGAGCTTGACCGACATTCCGTCGCCGCACTGATCCGAGACGTTCACAAACTTCCCATCTCCGACGTTCCTCAGCAGGATGTTCCGTGCGTGGTAGGACGTGCTGTCGTCGAAAGATTCTACATTGTCGTTGATATGGCCACAGGCGACGAAGAGGTCGCGATCCCCGTCGTTATCGAAATCGACGAAGCTATTTCCCCAGGTCACGTGGGGAGAGGTCCCTGCTGCGGCCCCGGTCATGAAGGTCACGTTTTCGAAGCAGCCATCGCCTAAGTTTTCGTAGAGCATGGCCAGTTCCGTCTGGTAGGAGGTCACGTAGAGATCGAGCCGGCCGTCGTTATTGTAGTCGCCGCAGTCCACGCCCATGCTTCCCTGTTCGATACCGCTGGCATCGAACGCCACGCCGGCCATGAGCCCCACTTCTTCGAACTTCCCCGTGCCGTCGTTCTGGAAGAGGAAGTTTCCGGCGACGTCGTTGGCGACGAAGATATCGGTATCGCCATCGTTATCGTAGTCGTAGCAGACGGTCCCCATTCCCGATCCCGAGTGCGCGGCCACTCCCGATCCGGTGCTGATATCCGCAAATGTGCCGTCGCCGTTGTTGCGATACAGGGTGTTTGGCTGCAAAGGGTAATCCCTGGGGCCGGGATACTGGGGAAAGCCTCTCAAGGTGCGGGTGATGTGCTTGTCATAGGAGAACTTGATGTAATTCGACGCGAAGAGATCCAGATCGCCGTCCCTGTCGATGTCCAGAAAATTCGCCCCCGCCCCTACCCCGTCTCCGTTCCCCACTCCCGCTTCTTCCGTCACGTCGGTGAAGGTGCCGTCGCCGTTGTTTCGGTAGAGGACATTAGGGCCGTAGTTGCTCAGATACAGATCCAGGTCTCCATCGTTGTCATAGTCACCCGCGGCCACTCCCAGGCCGTAGCCCTTGTCCCCCACACCGGCCTTTCTGGTCACGTCAGTGAACCGCCAGTTGCCGTCGTTTCGATAGAGCGCGTTCTTGGGCGGCACTTTCGCCTTTGTTCCGCGAAGAGGCGCTCCGTTGAGGAAATAGATGTCGACATCCCCGTCGCCATCGTAGTCGAACAGCGCCAACCCGCAACAGATGCTTTCTACGATGTATCGTTTGCCAGAACTACCATCGGTATGCTTGAAAGTGATCCCGGTTTCTCGGGTCACGTCGCGAAACTGAATGGGGTCGCGGGCGTGTGCGGTGGAAGAAAGACACATGCATACCAGTCCTACAGCGGTGGCCCACCGTGCAGAAAACCGACCATGAGGACCGATTGGCAGGGTCATTGCGTCATTTTCCCTTTTCAAGGAGGTCATATTTCTGTCTATATTTCGCGTTATCGCCGTCAAGTTCAACAGCGTGTTTCATAGCCGAAAGGGCTCCCGTATGGTCCCCGTTCTTGTCGCACGCCTCACTGAGAGTAGCGTAGTTCGACGCGCTGGGTTCCAATTGCACGGCTCTTGAGGCAAGTGCCCTTGCCTGGGGAAGCTTCTTCCCCGTTTTCAGGTACAGTAGCGCCAACGCCTGATATCCCGAGAATTTCCGCGGCGCAAGTTCCACGACTTTCGTGAAGGCCTTCTCAGCGTCATCGAATTCCTCGATCTGTACATCGAGGACGCCAACACTCATCCAATAGCTCGCATTTTCCGGATCGATCTGGCTGAGCTGTTCGCACATCCGCAGGGCTTCTCGGTTTCTGCCGCTTTGTTGGTACAGCGAAGCCAGAGCCTTGCGACACGCTGTGTCTTCCTCGTCAAGAGTCGCCGCCCGTCGCCAGAGCTTCTCGGCTCGCCACACATATCCCTGCCCCCGGCAGATCCCTGCCGCGTCCGAGAACGTCTTGGCCACAACCTTGTGCATCGAGTCAACGTCAGAAACAGTAGGCCGGCCTCGTTGATCCGCATCGTGCTTCCAGAATTCAGCCTTGAGTTTCTTGAATTTCTCACGGTAGTTCTCGGCCTGATCCTTCTGTCCCAATCGTGCACACGCAACGCCAAGCCCATAGTAGGTCACGGCGGCGTCCGGTTCGATCTCGATGGCCCTCAGGTAGTGCTGTTTTGCCTTCTCATACTCCTTCAACTGCAGATATGCCTGCCCAAGCAGAAAATAGCCTGAGGGAACTTTAGGGAAAACGGCGATTTCGTTCTCAAGCACCGCAACCGCTTCATCGATCTTGCCCAGGCCCAGCAGCGCGCCCGCCAGGCGTTCGTGAATGCTGGGTGACGTTGGATTGGCCTCGAGTGCCTTGCGCCACAGCGCGATGGCCTTTTCGCTCTCTCCTTTTCGCTGGGCCACTATGCCCAGGCTGTTGTAGGCGTCGGCGCGATTCGAATCCAGTTTCAAGCACTTCTCCCAACACTTCACGGCCTCGTTGGAGTTGCCGAGGCTATTATGGACCATGCCCATCAACCCAATCGCATCGGTGTTGTTTGGAAAATCCCTCACCAAACGGGTAGCAACTTCCAACTGCTCCTTCTTCAAATCCTCGACCGTTGTCTGCGATGGTGGCGGCGGCGTTTTTGGCTCTGCTCCCTCTCGTTGGGCGCGCCGCGCGTCGCCCTGCGGCTTCCCTTCCGGTTGCGATGTCGCGCTGGAGCCGCAGGACGGCATGGCGACAAAGAAACCCACCACGGCAAGACCAATGGCTACCCAGGCCAGCGGAAGACACCGAGCCGGCCGGGAGGCGGGGCGGGGGACGTTGCCCGTTGTTTGCGAGTCCTTCCTCGCGCGCTCGTGGGGTCCCTTGCGCTTTGTCCCCTTGCGCTTTGTCATGGCGCACTACCTTGCGGCGGCACTCCTCTTTCAGCGCTCCCTTGCGTGATTGTCAGGAGCTGATCCGGGCGAACGTTCCGCAGGACGTCGACTGCGCCGCCGATCCAATGGACCTCGACACGGTCGACGCGATCCCGTTTGCCCAGGCCGAAGTGAAGACGCATTCCGTAGTGGCTCTGGTAGCCACGGCCGCTGTGCACTTCGTCGACCTGGGTCAGGTCGCCGGCGACGACTTTCACGTGTGTTCCAACGGCGTCGCGGTTGGTCTTCACGCCTCGAAGACGAATCTCAATCCAGTGGTTCTCGGAGGCCGTATCGTTGCGAAGGATGGTTGGTTCTCGCCGGGAATTCAGCACCACCACGTCGATGTCTCCGTCGCCGTCCAGATCGTCGAAGGCTGCTCCCCGGCTGCTGAGCTTGACCGACATTCCGTCGCCGCACTGATCCGAGACGTTCACAAACTTCCCATCTCCGACGTTCCTCAGCAGGATGTTCCGTGCGTGGTAGGACGTGCTGTCGTCGAATTGGTCGACGTGGTCATTGAGGTGCCCGCAGGCAATGAAAATGTCGCGATTTCCGTCGTTATCGAAATCGACGAAGCCGTTTCCCCAGGTCACTTGGGAGCGAGTTCCCATTCCGGCGCCGCTGCTCAGGGTGACGTCCTCCAGGTTGCCGTCGCCCAGGTTTCTGTAGAGGGTGGCCAGTTCGCGCTGGTAGGAAGTCACGTGAAAGTCGAGTCTTCCGTCGTTGTCGAAGTCTCCGCAATCGACGCCCATGCTTCCGTGCTCGCTACCACGGAAGTCGTACGCGGTACCACTGACGAGGCCCACTTCCTCGAAGTTTCCTCGTCCGTCGTTTTGAAAGAGGAAATTGGCCTCCACATCGTTGCCCACGAAGACGTCCGTATCGCCATCGTGGTCGTAGTCGCCGCAGACCGTGCCCATCCCGGGGCCGGCGACCGCGGCGACTCCCGACTCGAGGCTGACATCGGTAAACGTGCCATCGCCGTTGTTGCGGTAGAGGGTGTCGGGGTCGGGTTGGTAATCCCTGGGGCTGGGGGAGATGGGAAAACCCCTCTTGGTGCGCATCACGTGCTTGTCGTAGGAGAACCGGACATAGTTGGCGACATACAGGTCGAGATCGCCGTCGGAGTCCATGTCGAGGAAACACGCGCCCGCCCCCACCCGGTGACCGTTGGCCACTCCTGCTTGCGCCGTCACGTCGGTGAAGGTTCCGTCGGCGTTGTTCCGGTACAGGACGTTGGGGCCGTAGTTGTTTAGGTACAGGTCCAGATCCCCATCGTTGTCGTAATCCCCGGCCACCACTCCCAGCCCATGACCCGTATCCCCCACGCCGGCCTGCCGTGTAACGTCGGTGAACTTGAAGTTGCCGTCGTTTCGATACAGCGCGTTCCTCGGCGGCGCCTCGGCCTGGGTTCCCCGCAGCGGCGCTCCGTTGAGGAAGTAGATATCGACGTCGCCGTCGCGATCGTAGTCGAACAAAGCCAGCCCTGCGCTGATGTATTCCACGATGTAGTGCCGGCCGCCGCCGCCGTCGGTGTGCCGAAAAGAGATGCCGGTTTCTTCGGAGACATCACGAAGCTCGATGGGGGTGGCGGCGGTAGCGGCGCAGAGAAGGGCCCCCCATACGAAACCCGCCGCGACACGTCGCAGAGGGCGCCAAAGACGAGAGACCAGGCAATAGGGACGAGGTCGCAGACGTTCGGCAGCCGCAGTCATCGGGTCACTTCCCCTTTTGAATCGATTCGTACATCTGCCGGTATTTGGCACTGCCGGGCTCGAGCTGAACCGCTCGCCGGATGGCGGAGAGTGCTGCGGTCCGCTGCCGATTCTTGGCGTGCGCCCAAGCCATCACGTAATAGCTCGGCGCGATCGGCTCCAGTCGAAGTGCGGTGGCGGCGTGCAGCTTGGCCTCCGGGAGGTTGCGATTGAGGTTCAGGAAGAGCTGGGCAAGCATGCGGTATCCCTCGCCCTGCTTGGGCCTAAGCTCGATCATTTTCTTGAAGGCCTTCTCGGCGTCATCGAATCGCTTCAAGCCCGCGCTGAGCAAACCTACCTTTTGGTGGTAACCTTGGTCTTCCGGCTCGATCTCTATGAGCTGGCGGTACATGCCAACGGCCTCCTTCGATCGTTTGCCTTGCTCATACAGGACCGCCAGCAGCTTGCGGCATTCGACGTTTCCGCCGTCGAGGGTTGCCGCCCGTTGCCAGAGTTTCTCGGCCTTCCAAAGGTATCCGTGCCGCCGGTAGAGGCGACCGGCGTCGGTGCAGGTTACCGCGAGCTTGTGGCGCATCCTGTCCAGGTCGTCGTACTGGCTTCTGGTGTCCCTGTTGGCCTTGATATCCTTAGCCTTCAGTCTTCTGAACATCTCCCGATACTTCGCCGACTCTTCCCGCTGGCCCAGCCGCCCGCACACCATGGCCAGCCCGTAGCAGGCATTTGTATGGCTGGGTTGGATCTCGGCGCCACCACCAGACAGCGCCCCACCAGAGATCGCACCACCAGAGAGCGCCCCACCAGACAGCGCAGCCCGGTAACTCGCCTTGGCCTGCTCATACTCCTTCAACTGGAGATAGGCCTGCCCGAGCAAGTAATGGCTCTCGTTTGATCGGGGAGAAATTTCCAGGTCCTTGCCAAGCGCCGCAATCGCATCCTCCGTCTTCCCCGATGCCATCAGACCTCGCGCCAAGAGGAAGTGGACGCCCGGCATCGCGGGAGCCAGGCTCGCCGCCTTGCGGCAGAACTCGACGGCCTTCTCGTGGTCTTCTCTTTGCAGGGCAACCTGACCCATCATAGCGTAGATATCTGCGCGGCCCGGATCGAGCCTCAGGCAGCTCTCCCAGCATTTTTGCGTTTCGGCCAACATGCCGTGGCTGCTGTATGCGTACCCCATCAAAACCAGCGCATCAATGCTGTCGGGGAGACTCTTGACGAGCTGGCCGGCGACTTCAAGCTGTTCTTCTTTCAGGGCGTTGGCTTGCTTCAGTAGTGCCGATGCCGGCGACGGGGTGATCTCTTGCGGGCTTTCGTCGTTGCCCCGAAGCGGCCCGGCGAGAAGCAGTCCTGCCACTAAGATCATCGGGGAAGCCGGGCTCGTGCGTATCATCATCGATCCCCTTCGTTCTACACCCGCACGACGGATCCTTCTGATCCTGGACGCCATTGCCTTCCCACTTGCAAACAGTTGCTACTACCCCCGCCTATTATAGCTGCCAAGGGCGCAGCCTGTCAAATCGACCTCAGCCAGCAACGAAAACGGGCCGGACCCCGCTGGGTCCGGCCCGTGATGCTGTCACCGGTGCGGCGGTGCATGGCGTGCACCGCGAGCGTACGGCCTCTCTACTTCCTCCGCCGCCAGGCGTAGCCGATCAGCCCCAAGGCTGCCATGGCGGCAAGCATCAGGGTGGAGGGCTCGGGGATGGGCGTGGCGAACTCCCACGAAAGGATTTCGTGCCGGTTGTTGGCTCCCCCGGTGGCCGCGGTAAAGCCGGCGTACACTTCGTTGCTATAGCCAAATACCGGTCCCAAATCGACCTCGGCGCTGAGCGTCGGTGTTCCCGGCATGGGATCCCCTTCGAGCCAGAGGAAGACGTCCACCTCGGTGCCGTCGTACCGGATCAGCGCGTTGTGGATCCCACCGTCGTTAAAATACGGCTCGTCCATTAGTGGAATCCAAGCGAGATTGCCGTGGCTGCTCGTGCTGATGCCGAGGTGAAGCTTGGTCATCCCGTCCACATCGCCCACGCCACCGTTCCAGGTATCGAAGTCGACCGCCAAGTAGTTACCGATATTGTCAAGGCCCAGAGCTCCGCCGCCCCATCCGACCGAGTCGGCGCCGTCCGCACCGGTGTGAACGACGAAATTCATTCCGTCGGCGCCGGCCGGATCGCCACCGGACGGTAGCGACACCTCAAAGGCGAACTCCGTGGTGAACGAGTTGTCTTCCGCCAACATAATCGGCTCGGTCCGCCAGGCGGCGACCGCTTCATCATTAAAATTGTCCGTCAGCCGCAAGCGACCGTCGACCGATGCCGGCAGGTTGGGACCCGAGTTGTTCAGGGTGAGGGTCGAGACATCCGAGAAATCCGCGTACGCGAAGGAAGTGGGTGTGAACGGCACGGGATCGGAACCCGACGGCTGCGAGTCGAAGCTCAGGCCCACCACGTCGTGGTTTTCCAGCGCCCCGCCCGTGCCCGCGGTAAAGCCGAGATAAACCGGGCCGTCCGAGAACAGCTTGCTTAGGTCGACGTTCTTGCGAATGGTCGGATCGACGGGCATCGGATCCCCAGCATTGGCGATGCGAACTTCCATCTCCCTGGTGACCCCGTCGTAGTTGACCCATACGTCTTTGTCGGCGCCGTCGTTGAGTTCCACAATGGCGTCGTGGGCAGACCGGGTGAGGCTGGTCGTTGCCGTGCTGACGTTGATGCCGATGTGGGTATCGTTGTAAATGGGCGTGTTGGGGTCGTTCGAACCTCCGCTCCAAGTGTCCAACTCGATGGACAAGGCCCGCTCGATCTTCTCACCCGGGCCGCCGTCAATGCCCATATTGCCACCGGAACCGCCCAGCGCCAGCGCCCCGCGGGGATCCTGGTGAAGGACAAATAACATGCCGTCGGCCCCGGGTAGGCCCGGGCCTTCACCGTCTTGGTCCACAACTCCGTCGGACATATTGACGGTAAACTCGGCGGCAAACGAGAGGTCGTCCGCCAGTGCAACCGGCTCGCTCAGCGTCGCGCTGCCGCCCTGGCCACCGCCGGTCACCGACGTGAGCCGCAACTTGTCGTCAATCGGTCCGGCCGTCCCGCGGAACCGAAAGTCCGCGGGCGCGGCGTCGGCAAAATCGTCGTACGCGATCGGCGGTGCGATGGCTGTAGCCACACCCTTCCCCGGTCCCGGGACCGGCAGAAAACCGGCCTCAGGGCCAAGCACGCCCGTGCCGTCGCCGGCAAGGTCGTCGACCGTCACGCGGACATCGTAGGCAAAGCCGTTCCAGCGCTCATAATCGTTGTGGGCTACTCCCCCCAGCCACAACGTCTTTCCCTCCTCCGCATCGAGCACCCCCGTGACCCCCGTGACACCGCCAACGTTCACATGGTCAAAAAAGATGTCGATCGTGTCGGCGTTGTCATCGAAGACTAAGGCAATATGGTGCGCCTCGCCGTCGGAAACGGGGGTGGCAATCAACGGGTCACTGTCGCCGCCGCCCAGCCCACCCAGGTTGAAATGAAGCTGTTCGGTGTAGCCCCGCTTGCCGAAGTAAAAGATGGAGCCGGTGCTCTGGCCGAAGAACGGGCTCCACTCCTGCTGCGGCCAGTTGTGCGAAAGCACGGCTTCGATCGTGAAGCTGGTGTTCTGCATCGCGGAGAGCGGCAACTGCGTGCGGACGGTGTCGTTCGTGGGGATGTCCCCTGCCGGGCCAGTCCAAGTGTTGTCGAGCGAACGTCCGTCGAAATTCAACGCCCCGCCGGCCCAGCCGCTGTCGCCTTCATACTGTCCAGCGTTGGCGGTGGTGTCGATAAAGTCGGTCAAGTCACCGTGCCAGAGGTTGCCCGAGACATCGGACGCCGTGCCGCCGCTGCCGTCCTCAAAATCCCAATAGGCCAACACCGCAGCCTCTGCGCTGGAGCAACATGCAGCGACCAGAAGGCCGCAAACAAACAACGCCAAATACCTCAGAACATAACCTCTCATTTTTCTTACCTCCCAAAAAAAGTGCTACAATGGGTGTGTTTATCCAATCGTCGTGTTAGGCAAAAGATGCAAGGCGAGGGTCGCGCCGATGGCAGCGGACAAGAGACAGCCGAAGCCGTTGGGACGAACTCCTTCACGGCAAGAGACTGCAAGAGAACTTGCGGGCGCCAAAGAACGCAGCGTTATGATGCTTCCCCACCTACGCCGCTCGCGCTGCCTCCATCGATTCGTCTTAGATTACCATCAGAAGGCTGAAGCCGAGACACTCGGCCTCTCGTATCCGTTCAATCTATCACAATCTCCAGAATTGTCAAGCCTCCCCGCCAAGAAAATGCCTTGCCGAATCGGGCCGGCCTCATAAGTCGCACAGTGTTAACGACTTACGAGTTGTCCGCGAGGCAAATTTCTATCGTTTTTTTGGGATTTCGACCGCCCTTACAGGAACTCGGGATCGAGCACCAACTGCAACTTGCGCGACGCTTCCGCCTGGGCCTCCTGGTACTCGGACTCGATGAACTCGGGATCGGGAACGAACTGCGGATCGCCACCTTGCCATCCTTACGCTCGACGGTGGCGTAACCGGAGGCCGTGAACAGCAGCGTCCGAAAATCGCCCACTTCGGAACCAGCGCCTGGAGGTGGGGCTTGGCCATTACTGACCTGTGTTTCTCATCGAGTTTGTTCTGGCTGTTTACGGTTGCTTCAGGAGCAGGCAATCAAGCCCAAACAAGTATGACGCTTTGACCTTCCCCATGGCTCATGGACACCGAGTTAAGGTGTTAAACTACGAGATTCC
>CAYYOX010000160.1:0-4090 GCA_964473065.1 uncultured Planctomycetaceae bacterium
CGCCGTCTTGAGGAACCGTCGCCGCGTAAGATGTGTTGTCTTTACGTTTGTCATGGTCTTCCTTTCGGTTTGGAGTTAATCTCACGCTGTATGCGATGTTGAGTTCTTCGGCCACTGGCTCGCTGCCGCGAAATAGCGTCTCTTCCGCCTCCCCGAAGACACTTTATGATACCACCCCGCATGGTCAGATACAATCGTCCGCCGAACGTCGCCCAGGGGTCCTTCGGGGCGATCTGGCCCGGGAATCGAGCCACAACCATCGCAACACCCATCCGCAGGGGCACGTAGCGTGTGGTTTCCTACGCTCACGGCACGAAATCGGCCAGTCGGTGGAAAACGATTCCCATCTATGGTAAGATAATACGCCATGAAGGCACGTCGATCCACACGCGACAAGCTGCGCCCACGTGACTTTCAATTCTCGTTGGGGCGAATGCTCGTGGCGATGACATTGTGCGCCGTACTGCTGGGACTCGACGTGCTTCCGACTTTGGGCGTCGCCAAGGGGGCGATCTTGTCGATGGTCGTCTTGTTGGTGCTGTTTAGTGATTGGAGTCTCCGGCACGAGGGCGTGGTCGAGCTTGCATTGCAGACCGGCAACTTCCGACGGGCGGTGGAGATTCTCAGTCGGGTTGTCGAAGCCGACCCGGAAGACCCTGATCGCTACTACCGGCGTGCGTGCGCACATCAAGCGGCAGGCGATCTTCCCGCCGCATTTTCCGATTTCACCAAGGCCGCGCAACTCGACGCGAGTCATGCGGCTGCGTGGGCGGGGCGGGCCGTGATCGAACAACGGCGAGGCAATCTTCAGCAAAGCGTTGACGACGCGACCATTGCAATCTGCCTTCAGCCCGGCAATGTCGATATGCTGCTGATTCGCGGCTTGGCCTACCTTGCACTCGGAAGGTTCGAGGACGCCTTGAAGGATAACACGCAGGCAATCCAAATCGACGAGCACGGCGCGACGGCCTATTGTTTCCGAGGGCTTGTGCATCTGACGGCCCGAAGCTTCGATCAAGCACTTCGCGATTTCCACGAGGCCCGCCGACTCGGTGCGACAGGACACGTGCTGCCCGTGGGCGAGAGTTTTGCCTTGTTCAAGTTGGGCCGGTACGGCGAGGCCGTCGCAGCAGTCGAAGCCTGCCTTGCCGAGGATCCACAGTGTGCAGACGCCCTGGGCGCACAGGCTTGGATGCTGGCGACGTGTCCCGACGATTCCTTTCGGGACGGTCAGCGAGCGCTCGAGGCGGCCCAAGCAGCCGAACAACGCAGCGACGCGGCATCGTTCGGATGGGAAAGGAGTCTGGCCGCGGCCTATGCCGAACTCGGGCAGTTCGACCGTGCGGTCGAGCACGCGCAAAACGTACTGGACCTGGCGCCGCCCGTCGAGCAAGCGATGGCTCAGGAACGACTTACTAACTATAAGGTCGGGCGACCCTATCGTGATTTCGGGACCGATGGACGGTCATCGTGAAACAAAGGGAGCAGAACTGCTTGTCGGACACGGGGTCTGACCCGAAGTCCCGAAGTCCCCTGATAAGTCCAAACTGGAAAGATTCCAGTTCAGGGTAAACCATTGCACAATGACCAGGCGAAGTTATGACGATTACGTAGAGTTTGTTCTCGCCCGGTCGCTCATCGACCTGGCCAGAGGCTGCGCATCGTACTCCACCGGGCGGCGTCCAGTGACGTGACTAACGGCGGAGTGCGGTGGCGTTCTTTCTTCTTGACGACAGGATTCTGGCGCTGCGGACGGGACGCGGATCGTCGGGCCGAGGCCTTCATGGCCGCCTCCCGAGCGGCCACTTGCTCCTGGCGATACGCCTGGGAGTACTCCAGTTGCTGCTGACGTACCCGCTGGGACGATCGATGTCCGGCGGCTAAACGCTTTCGCTCTGTGGTAATCTCATCCATCACGTCCTTGAGCGACCGTGAAGACTCTTCAGCCTGGGCAAACGCATCCGACTGAAAATAGGCGAGCTGCTCATCGCTGTAGATGGCCTGCACTCGAAGGAACTCGCGCAGCCACTGGCGGGTCCCCTGCCAGTCCTTGCTGTCGAACAGTTCTCGGTGGGAAGCCGACTTGTTCCACCACGCGGCCGCCTCGGTCTCGGTCATCTTGACGACCTTTTCACGAAACCGCTCGACGTCTTGCGTACTGAATAAGACTTGCTCGGCAGCGAAACGGTCGATCCATTTCAAAGCCTGTGCTTTCTTGCTGCCGTCGTTCGAGTCGTCGGCCGCCGGCGCCGACTGGGCAGTGGCCGACGCGGCGAACAGAAGGCAGGCAAGCGCGGATAGAGCCCAACTGAGTAACACGCGTCGAGACATGATTAGTCCTCCAAGTAGTGAGAAACGAAAGGATTGGGAGACCGGGTCGATTGTTAATTATACGCCGATATTTCCTCACCTGCGGCCCCAAATTCCGGATTCTACGTGCTCTCGGTGTGATCATCGCTGGTAGTCTGGACATATAGGCTAAAACGGCGGATTACCGTAAAACAAACGGCACACGCCAGCGAAGCGGACGGGATATACTCGAGACCTTGTTTTTTGTTTCTTGGCAACAACTGATAGCGACTTCAATCCTAGAGCGCTCCCGACTTTACCATAGATGGGGCTCGTGTTCCACTGACCGATCGAGATATCGAGCCCATTTCGTGCCGAAAACAAAAAACAAGGTCTGACCCCCGAAACGAAACCCCCGAAACGAAATCTCGAAGTCCTATAGTAGTAGTGCAGCAAGACGCGGATTGGGCTTCAGGTGTCTTGGGCCTCACGCGAAGAATAGAACGTGGCGGTGATCTTGTCTTTTGGTGGGCGAAGCCCACCCCTACTTTCTTTGCGTCTTTGCGCCTTTGCGTGAGCCCCTCTTCAAATCATCGGGCATCCTATCTCCTTGCCGTGCCGGAAGTTACGTCCGCGGGCCGGGATTTTCCGCTTGCTTGTGGCCGAGGGAAGCGTAGAATTGGGGTGTGGCCTGGGTTCGTTTTTGGAAACCTGTCCTTGAGGTGGGTTCGGGAGGAGAACCGTGTTTTTGCGTCGCGTGGAACATGCGGCCGTGATGGGGTTGGGCTTCCTGGCCGGAGTTGTGCTGGCAATGTGCATCGCACCGGGTGATGTGTTTCTTTGGGTCGTTACGGGCGCGGTGTTGGGGCTGTTTTCCCGGGCTTTCTTGGCCGAACGGTTTGCCGGGGAAATGTTCTGGCCCTTCGCCGCACGCTCCCGAGCCAAGAAACACCACGGACGCTCGAGACCAAGAGTTCGAGCCCATTGACCCAACATCGACTCGTCAGGCGACCGGCGAGGCGTGGTAGGTTGCCACCGGCAAGCCAGTCCGATGACGGACTAGGTCGGCGATGGCGTCCAGTTCTTCGTTTCCCAACGGCGTGACCCAGCTTTCGGCCGGCGCGCGGGCGACCGTGTGTATCTGAACCAACTTAATCCGCCCCCCGGCGTCGACGATCTCCGAAAGCCGGTCGCAATAGGCCTGCTGCTCTTCTGTCGGAGGCGGTTGGTCCATCATCCGCATCAGCAGCGATTGGATCACGATCGGGCGGGTCTTGGCCGCTTCGGTCAAGTTGCAGAGGATCCGCTGCCAAGGAACTCGCGATCGGGCAACTTGCCGATAATAGGCTTCGGTGCCCGCGTCCAGCTTCGCCCAGATCTCGCCGTCGACCGCATCGAGGACCTCCAAAGCCCGGCGAACGTGATCGTGGTGCAGCAGGCTGGCGTTGGTGATCAGCACCATCTTTACTTCATCGAGGCCGAGTGCCCGCTTTCGCTCGGCGCAGGCGGCGACAATCTCATCAAAATTTCGGTGCGTCGTCGGCTCGCCGTCGCCTGAGAATGCGATATCCTGCAATTGGCGCAGCTCGGCCGGCACTGTGCGGAATTTTTCCGTGTGCCAGATCGCGCCGCCGGCGACCAGTGCGAGCATGTCGCTTAGCTCGCTCAATAGCGCTTCGGTCTCGACAAAGCGGGTTTCGCTCTGCGAGGTACGATCGACCTGGCAATAGATGCAGTCGAAGTTGCAGACCTTGTCGGGGTTGAGATTCACCCCGACGCTCAGCCCGCCGCTCCGCCGGCT
>CAYYOX010000160.1:4100-10068 GCA_964473065.1 uncultured Planctomycetaceae bacterium
TGTCACAACGGCCTGGATAACATGCTCCAGATCCGGCACGCCGTCGTTGCTAATCATCACCAGTGTGAGATCCCTCATGGCGGGCGCGCGACACACTTCGGCGCACAGGGACATTACCTCGGCAAAGGCAGCATGGGCGGTCGGTTCGCCGTCGCCGCTGATGGCAATGTCGTTCAGCCGTCGCAAGTTGTCCGGCGTGTGGCGAAACCGGGTGTCTTCGTAGATTCGGCCCGAGAGGACCAGTTCGACCATCGCGCTCAGTTCGTTGGCAAGTCGAATCAGGTCGATCGGTTCCTTTGTGCCCGGCTCGTTGCGATTGACCTGGCAATAGACGCAGTTGAAGTTGCATGCCTTATCGCGATTGAGATTCACGCCGATCGAGATCCCGCCGCTACGCCGGCTGAGCACGGGATAGACATACCGATTCGCGGCAAAGTCGCGCTCGTGGGATTCAAACAGCGAACGGGCGGAATCGTCGGGCGAGGAATTCTTCATCAATGAGAGGACGCAAGTTTGGATAGTGTTGCCACCTGGATTACCACGGCCTTGAAGGTTCGCGGCAAGGGCGGGCAAGCCGACTGTGGCCTTTCTGAAAGATTTGGCTGGGATTGATTCAGTTTGGCAGTTGTTTTCCCAACTTGCTGATTTTACCGGGGTTGCGCTGCTGAAGCTAGTCGAAAAGACGGATCGACGAAATGGGGGGGCGAAAAGGGGGACATTCTGCTTTTTCGATAACGTGAATGTCTGCTGGTATGTCGTTTCATCTGACAAGAAGTCAACAAAGACATCCACGGGTGCCGGCACGAATGGTACCTGTGGGTAGATCTTCGTCAAGAAAACTGGAGAAATAAGCCGCCAGCGTCCGATGGTAGTATCGTTGGATTCTGCGCATTCGCCAAATTCGATCTATTCGCCAGATTACTCGGGGCACGGGGGGCTTGTCATGCGGATTGGCCTGGTAGTCGGGTACCTCGACCAACTTCGCGGCGGCGCGGAACGCGGCGAGTTGGCGTCCTGCCTATCCGGCCCAAGGGTTTCAGAAGAAGCTTGCAGCTTGCAGGGCGCTTTGGCCTGTCCGGCAAGCGAAGTTCTGAAGACGAAACTGACGCGAACTACGATTGCCGCGTGGTTCGCCACGGCAAGTCGACGGATTGCGATTGCCCTCGGCTTTGCCATCCCGGTTTCCCGTTCACTCACCCAAATCCTTCTCGTTGCCTTATTTATTGGCTGGCTGGCCTCGGGTGACTGGGCCGTCAAACTCCGGAGGATTCGGCAAAACAGGGTGGCGCTCTGTGCGGTGGCGATGTTCGCCGTCTACGCGATCAGTCTTACCTACAGCACGGTTGGGCTTCGCGAGGCCGCGGACGCCTTGCTGAGCTATCGCAAATACCTGTACGTCCCGGTCTTAGTAACCGTGTTTGCCGATGCACCAACGCGAAAATACGGCATTCGCGCCTTCGCGCTGGCCATGCTGATAACTTTGGCAGCATCATTCCTGATGTCGTGGGGACTGCTGGAATCGACGAAAGGAACGGCGACCGATTGTGCCTTCTTCAAGAATCATATTGTTCAGAGCACCTTGATGGCCTTTTTTGTGGCCCTGCTGGTCAATCGTGTGTTCACAGTTTCCCGATGGCGGTGGGTGTGCATCGTCATCATCATGCTTGCCGTCTACAACATCCTCTTTCTGGTTGCGGGACGTACGGGCTATCTGGTCCTCTTTGCCCTGATCTGTTTGTTATCGTTCCAGCGTCGAGGAACCTACGGCCTTGTCGCAGCACTTTTGTTGACGTCGTGTCTAGCGGCCGCCGCTTACACTTGCTCGGACAGGTTTCGCAGCCGAATTGACTTGGCAAACCAGGAAGTTGCCGACTATTTCCATTGGCAGGAAAACCTCAACCATTCTTCCATCGGGTTGCGCCTGGCTTTCTACCGGACCAGCCTGTCCATCGCTCGGGAACATCCCCTCTTCGGCACAGGAGTGGGGAGTTTTTCGGAGCAATTCGAAAAGTTCAACCGATCCCAAGGGTACGCGGTCGTAAAGCATCGATACGGGACTCCCCATAACGAGTTCTTCAACGTGCTCGTTCAAACCGGAATCCTCGGCGTAGCCATCCTCCTGTATTGGCTCTATGTCCAATGGGCACTCAGCAAACGACTCGACCCCAAGTTAGCTCCCCTGGCACAAGCCATTCTGGTATTGTTTGTCGTGGGCGGGTTCTTCAATTCGATGGGCCCCGGCACCATCGAGGGAAACCTCTGCTGCTATTTCATCGCGATCTGCGCGGCAGGCCTGGCCTGCGCGCCGCCCGAGCCGCACAATAAGCCTGGCCATCCCGAGCAAGCGCCCGCCGACCAGCCCGTACAGATGGCGACCTGACCGCGGGCTGCCGTAACGGTCGAGACTACCCTAGCCAACAGTGCGGCCGAAGTGCTTACCGACGCGTGAACGGATTTGTGCTCGTCGATCTCAACGATGGCAACGAGCCGCGAAGGAACTGGAGGCGAGAATCATTCAGCGGTCGGGATTGCCCGACGTTACTACGGCTGCAGCCGCATCGCGAAGGTAGCGGTCGACGACACGGAAGAAGGATTTGCGATCGATGGGCTTGGTCAGGTAGTCGTCGCAGCCGGCTTCCAGGCATTTCGTGCGATCGCCGGTCATCGCATGGGCTGTCAGGGCGATGACGGGGCCTTCCCAGCCGGTTTCACGGAGATGCCGCGTGGTTTCGTAGCAGTCCATCTCCGGAATCTGCATTTCCATCAGGATCAGGTCGTAGGGTTCTCCTTCGGCGATCGAACGGTCGGCATTCTCGACGGCGATCTTGCCGTTCTCGGCCAGATCGACCTGGAGCCCCGCTTTCTTCAAGATGAAGCCGATCAGACGCTGATTGTCGCGGCCATCTTCGGCCAGCAGCACTCGACCGTGCAACGGTTCCCGGGGAGCGTTAATCTCTGATTCGGTTTCATCCTCTCTATAGGTCGACGCGGGTGGTTGCGTGAGCATCGGCACGTCTTCGAGCGGCCCGGGATCGATCGACAAGGTGAAGGTACTTCCCTCGCCGAGCGTGCTGGTCACGTCGATCCGCCCGCCCAGCATGGTAGCCAGCCGCTCGGAGATGGCCAACCCCAGCCCGGTCCCGCCGAAGCGACGAGTCGTGGAGGTGTCGGCCTGAGAGAACGGATCGAATAGCCGTTCGATGGCTTCCGGCGTAATACCTACACCCGTATCGCTAACCTCGAAGTGCATTCGCGGCGCGGAATCCGACGGCCCGGAGAAGGCGAGCGTGACCCGCACCTCGCCGTCCTCGGTGAACTTGATGGCGTTGCCCATCAGGTTCAGCAGGATCTGGCGCAAGCGAACGGGGTCGGCCTGGATCGTTTCGGGAATGGGGAATCGGTAGTCGATCACCAGACGCAGCTCGGACTGCTCGGCACGGATCTCCATCAGCGAGACCAGTTCCTGCACGATCTCGAAGGGTGAGCACGGAAGGAGTTCGACGGTCATTTTCCCGGCTTCGAGCTTCGAGAGATCCAAGACATCGTTGACCATTTCCAGCAGTAGCCGGCCGTTGCGGCGAATGGTTTGTACGTGCTCCTCGCGCTGCTCGTCGGATATGTCGGCGTAGAGCAGGTCGGCAAAACCGAGGATGGCGGTCAACGGCGTGCGCAGCTCGTGACTGGCGTTGGCCAAGAACTCGCTCTTGGCTCGGGTAGCTGCCTCGGTCGCATCGACCAACTCTTCCAAGGCGGCATTCTCCTGCTCCTTCAGCCGCCGCTGTTCGCGTTCGCAGACGATCGCGTCGATCGCTTCCGAGTGGGACGCCTTGCGCATTTCCTGTTCGGCCAGCAGGTGTTCGATTCGGCGAAGCAACTTGGCCTGATCGGCCCGGCCATGGGCGGCCGACCAGGCAAACGCGCCGCAAACAAACCGTTCCGTGGATAGCGTGTCGAAGCCCGGTTGCGAGACCGAGCCAGGGCGGACCAGGCAGGCGAGGATCTTCTGCTGGTGTCCGTCCGGCACCCGAACGGCCAACGCCAGTCGCTCTCCCACGTCAGTTGCCACACTCAATCGGCAGCTAACATTCTCGGTCAGTTGGTTGGCCAGTTCGAGGGCCAACGGCGCGACCACATCGGGGCCGATCCCGTGGCCGAAATCGTCGCAGGCCAACACGTTCCCATGGGTGTCGGCCATCAACAACAGGGCCGTTTCATAGGCCGCGAGATGTTCGGCCGCACTGGGAGAGTCGGCCGGTGCACGCTCCATCAAGTTCAGCAGGTCGGCAATGTTTTCCAGTTGCGGATCCATTGGGTCGCACCTAGGCCTGGAACAGGCTGGATTGGGCCGTCAATTCCTTGTCCAGATCCTCACTCAAGACCGCGATGTCTGCCTTACTCAACCCCAGACCCGTGAATGCGGGAGCCGAGAAACGGACCAGCTTCAAGCCGACCGAGGGAATTCCTTTGAGCGTGCATAGCAGGTTGGCTACCTCGACACACCGCACCGTCTTGATGTGTTTCCCGCGGTAGTTTACCGAGACATGGTGAAACTCGATGGCAGCCAAGGCGACTTCGGGAAATCCCCAGAGCGCGCCGACTTCCTTGCCGAGTGCGGCATGATCGAACCCGATGTGGGCCCGTTCGGTCGGCGGCAAGGCCTTCTTCTCGTCCAAGGCCTCGATCGTCGCGACGAAATAGTCGTGGATGTATTGATCCTCGAGGATGATGCCGATGTCGTGCAGCAACCCGGCTAGAAAAACGTCCTCGAAGTCGGGAATCTTCAGACGCATGGCAAGCATTCGCGAGCAGATCCCGACCGAGATCATGTGTTTCCAAAGCTGAGAACGAGAATAGGGGCCAATCCCGTCGCTTTCCTGGAACAATTCGCTGACGCTGATCGTCATGGCCAGGTTGCGGATTTGCTTCAATCCCAGGTAGGCGATCGCCTGCTGTAAGTTCGTGACCGGTGATCGCAGCCCGTAGGCCGACGAGTTGACACAACGCAACACCCGGGCGCTTAAGGCCGTATCGCCTTCCATGATGTCCTTCAGATCAACGGCCCCGCTGTCCGGATCGTTGGCCACTTCCATCACGCGTAACGCGACGTGGGGGAGCGAAGAAACCTCGTCGATCTGTTGTACGGCTTGAGCCAGCGACGGGCATTTGCCGGTTGGAGGTATGCCGGCTTGGGGAGTTTGTATTTGCGACATGCGATTGGATCTCCTTCGGATCTAAGCGTTTCTCCGGCAAAAGGTTGCGCGACAACGATGGTCGGCCTCGATGCTTGCTCGTTGGGGAAACAGTCGGGCCAGTATGTCTTTAAGAAAAAGTAGCTTATTCTCGTGCTTCGGTCGCCCGATGGCCGGTTTTTGGGAAAACTACTTGCCAGAAAGGCCTTGGGAATTGCGGCAAGGTGTGGAAAACGTGCCGATGACAGGAAATGACCCGGTTCTGCCGGTTTCCCGCCAAAGAACAGTCCTGCCGAAAAAAGAGATCCTCATGGCTCGCCGTATTGCGACTATTCTGCCGAGGATGCTGGTTGGGGTGATTCTGAGTGCCGTTTGCCGCCCGGCAGCCACAGACGAATTCCCCGGCGAATTCCCTTTGGCGCCGTCTGATATCCGGCTCGACCAACGCGAGTTACGTGTCGCACGCTTGCCGGCAAACTCAACGCTTCCGGATCCTGCTTACCAAGCTGTCCATTTCCCCCAACCGGAACAACCGAACCCGGCCGGTGGCTTTGAGGGGCAGACGCCGATCGAGGAATTGGTCGCTTATGCGTTGGCCAACAATCCCCAGATCCAGGCCGCCTGCTATCAGGCACGTTCCCTGGGCGCTCGCGTTCCGCAGGCCGTCACGCTGCCCGACCCGATGCTGATGACCACCGCGTTTCTGGACTCGATCGAGACGGCGGCCGGTCCGCAAGAGGTGATGATGGGCCTCTCGCAGAAGTTTCCGCTGTTCGACA
>CAYYOX010000160.1:10168-11595 GCA_964473065.1 uncultured Planctomycetaceae bacterium
GCCGGTCCGCAAGAGGTGATGATGGGCCTCTCGCAGAAGTTTCCGCTGTTCGACAGGAGCCAAGTGGCCTATCACCACGCCATGGCGGCCTACGCCCGGGTCACCGCCGTCGAGTTACAGGTCATCGAGCGGGTGAAGAAGGCCTACTACGACATCCATTTCCTACAGCGGGCAATCGACGTCACCCGGGCTATGGAACCGCGGCTGAAGGATGTCATCGAAATCGCCCGGACCAAGTTCGAAACCAACGTGCCGGGCGCCGGGTTGAAAAACGTGCTCCGCCTCGAAGTCGAATTGTTGGGCCTGAAGAACCGGCTGATCGAGTTGCATCATACCGAGGTCGACGCCTACGGGGTCCGCAATCTGGACTTCCAAAAGCTCATCGACAACTACACCACCTATCTGAGGTACCAGAGCGACTACTACAAGCAACAAGCAATGTGAGAGCAAACGATCGCTTCGCTGGAACGGGTCGTGGGAACGTCGGTCGTCAACAGTTCGACCGAGCTGTCCGCCATTGAATTACCCGCCGAAGAGGAATCTCTTCAAGCCCCCTTGCCGCCATTGATTCAGTGACATGCCCCCCTGAGCCGGGCACGATTTGGCACGATTTTCCGGCCAACAATTCGTCTTGACGCCGAACTCCGGCGACGGGAGAATAACACGCCGCGCGTCAGACTCCCCTCAAGTCTCCCAGCCCGACCGCCGATAGGGGCCAGAAGTGCTTCGAACGGGCGTGCGAGAGATAATAAGCACCAAACTACTCGTGTATGACATGAGAAGCTTCGCATCAAAAACGCTGGTCTGGCTAGTCTTAATCCTGGTCCCGTTCCAGCCTCTGTCGATGGCCGTGTGCTCTTGCGAGACGTCGGGCCAGCAGACCTCGACTCACGCGAAGGCCTGCTGCTGCCAATCGGCGCCCAGTTGCTGTAGCGAAACTCGCTCCTGCTGCCAGGGGACTCGCCGAGCGTTGGCCAAGTCCTGCTGCGGATGCGAAGAAGGGACTTCAGCCTGCTCCTGCCAGTCGAGCAACTCCCACCCACCCCAGCAACAGGTTCCCGCGCAAGGCCGCAGCCGGGTCGTTGAACAGTTGGTCCAACCTCTGGCGGTCGTTTCGCTCGGCCTCGATGCCTTGCAGGTCGCCGCCTCGGTCTGGGCGGTGGACGGATCGATGAAGGCGTCCGGATTCGAATGCTGCATCGTCCTGTGCAGATTCAACCTCTAATTCTCCCCCGGCCATGGGGGCACTGCGCGCTGACGCATAGGTCCCGGCCTTCTCCATCGGCGGCTCACTCGTCAATCGTGCGCCGCATGATCTCTTATGACTTCAACCTCCCCTCTCCCTTTGGGAGAGGGGGCGGGGGTGAGGGCATAGAAAAGACACGCAAACCCTCACCCTAACCCTCTCCCAGAGGGAGAGGGGACCA
>CAYYOX010000161.1:0-11581 GCA_964473065.1 uncultured Planctomycetaceae bacterium
CCGTATAGACGATGCACCGTATAGCAGCCGACTCAAGCACGGCTGACACAGCGCGCAAAAAAAACCGTGGTTTGGGGGCAGGACAAACCACGGTTCACGGAAAGGTGTCCGCCGGGAAAAGCTCCCGTACTTCCGTACGAGACGTATCGACCTTCGTACGAAAGAACTCCGTCAAGATTCCCAAAAGAACCGGCCCATCCCCCGGCAAACCACATCTCGGCCGGGGAATCCGCAAACCGATTCGCGGTTTGCTTCGGGAATCCGCTTTGAGCCCTCGGGAACAGTCGTTTGCGCGGGGAATTGTTTTTGCCGCGGATAACGCGGATGGCACTGGTATGATGTGTTTTTTGGCATCCTCACTTCGGCCCCATCTCTCCCTTCCCCCCTGTCTTTCCTTCTGTGTTGCCGATAGCAGCGACTGCACAACTCTCGCTGAAATGGTGAACGAGCCGAAGACTATAGCAGCAAGGACACCAACCCGCCTCTGCACGCGACACCGCAATTTCCTGCATCCGCCCGCCAATTCAGCTAGGTCCTCTCGGGCGTTTCGGCTAGAATTGGCCCGTTCTTAACCGATGCGTGCGGTCTACATGGAGGTGTGACGATGGCCGGCTGGATGGTGCTAGCAGTAATGGCGGTTGGGCAACTCGGTCACGACGACCCGATGGCCTCGCCCGCCATGCGCAACGACGCGCGATTGGCCGACGTCTGCTTTGTCGATCCGGAACACGGCTGGGCCGTCGGGGATCGGGGAACCATTTGGCACACCGAAGACGCCGGGCAGACTTGGCACGCACAGCCGTCCGGCGTCGCGTGTCCGCTGCGGTCGGTCTGGTTTGTCAATCGGCAACTCGGTTGGGCCGTCGGCGGCTACACGCATCCCTATTCGCACGGCAGCTCGGGCGTTTTGCTCATCACGCGCGACGGCGGGCGTCGCTGGAAGCCGGTCGCCGGTTTGATGCTGCCGGCCTTGCGAAGAGTTCGCTTCTTCGACCCGAAATACGGCTGGGCCGCCGGCGACCCGTCGGCCATGTTCCCCACCGGGGTGTTCGTCACCGACGACGGGGGGCGGAACTTCCGACCGATCCTCGGTCCGGCTCGGGCCGCATGGTTGGCCGCCGACTTCGTCGATCCGAACACGGGCGCCTTGGCCGGCCGCGGGGGCACTTCGGTGATCGTACAACGCGGCACCATCCGCGAAGAACCGACCGGCCACTTCGGTTTGCGCAATCTGTCCGCCATGGAACTGACGGCCCCGACCAGCGGCTGGCTGGTCGGCGACGGCGCCCTGGTGATGAAAACTTCCGATCTCGGCGCAAGCTGGCAGACTCCGCCCGGCGATCTGCCGCCCGGCGCCAACGACCATTTCGACTTCTACGCCCTGGCCACGCGCGGTCCGATGTGCTGGGTCGCCGGTTCGCCCGGCAGCCGCGTGTTCTTCTCGCCCGACGAGGGTCAGACGTGGACCGCATTTGCCACCGGCAGCCAAGTGCCGATCCACGGGCTGTGCTTCGTCGACGAACAACACGGCTGGGCCGTCGGTGCGTTGGGCACCATCCTGGCGACCGACGACGGCGGCCGACATTGGCGACGGCAACGGGCCGGCGGAACTCGCGCGGCCTTACTGGGGCTATTCAACGACGGCCGCGACGTGCCTTGGGAACTGTTCGCTCGCCTCTCGGGCAACGACGGCTACTTGGGCGTGGTCGAAGTGCTCGGCCGACGCGATGTCGAAGTGAAACCGCGAAGTCGAACCCATCCGGCCGAGCGATTGCACGAAGCGGCCGTGGCTGCCGGGGCTTCCGACGCACATACGGCCTGGCGGTTTCCCGTGCGACAGGAAGGTTTGGAACTCTCGGCCCGCCAGATCCTCGACGGTTGGGATCGGGCCAATGACGGCCGGGGCCTCGCGCGACTTCAGGCCCATGTAGTACGCCAGATCCGTCTATGGCGGCCGGAAGTGATCGTCACGCACGACGCCAGCCCGCGCGGCGACGATCCCTTGGGCCATCTGATTAACCAGACGGTGCTCGAAGCGGTGCAGCTCGCGGCCGATCCGACCGCCATGCCCGAGCAGATCACCCACGTCGGGCTGACGCCGTGGAAGGTCAAAAAGGTCTACGCCGCCATGGGGCCGGGCGCCCATGGCACGACCGAACTGACGACCGCCAAGTTGGCCGTTCGGTTGGGCCGTTCGCTGGCCGAAGTGGCTGCCGGGCCGCGAGGGCTGGTGGAAGATCGCTATCGGGTGGTTCCGCCGTCGCTCGGTTTCCGGCTGCTGGTGCGTCACTTGCCGCAAACCCAAGGTCGTGGCGACTTCTTCACCGGAATCATACTCTCGCCCGGCGGCGAGGCGCGACGGCAACTGAGCGAAGCCATGCCGGTCGATCTCGACTCGTTGCGTCGGATGGCACAACAGCGTCGCAACATGCAGGCCATCCTCAGCCAATCGGACAAATCGCCCGGCGGGGGCGGCCATCTGTTGGCCCAGGTCGGCGACTTGACCCGAGGGCTCGGCGCCGACGCGGCCACGGGATTGCTCTACCAATTGGCCCGGCAGTATGTCGACTCGGGCCGCTGGTCGATGGCGGCCGAGATCTTCGACCACTTGGCCGGTCAGTATCCCGACCACCCACTTGCCCGGCCCGCTCTACTGTGGCTCGTGCAATACTATGCCAGCAGTGAGGCCCAGTGGCGACATCAGGGCGCGCAGCGCTATGCCGTTCAGCAGGCGTCGACCTTGGCGATCGACACGTCGCAAGAGGAAAACCGTCCCGAACAGGCGGCCCATTTCGGCAAACAGATCGAGCAGACCATGCCCGAGCTGTTCGCCGAAGAGGCCCTGCGATTCCCGCTGGCCGTGGCACATCGGCGGCAGGGGTTTCCGGTCCAGGCCGAGCGGTTCTACTTGGCCCGCAGCCGCACGCTGGACCACGACGCATGGTGGGCGTGTGCCCAAGGCGAGCACTGGCTGGGCAAGCGCGAGGGTTTGCCGCCGAAGCCGTTGCTAAGCTGCGTTCTCGCGGCAACGAAACCCCGGCTGGACGGGCTGCTGGACGACCCGGTATGGCAGCGTGGCAACCCGGCCGAGCTGAAAAGTGCCCAGCACGACGACGCGGGCTGGCCCGGGGTGGTCATGTTGGCCCACGACGCGGAGTTCCTCTATCTGGCGATCAATTGCCGCAAGGCGCCCGGCGTCGAATATCCGACCGGCGAAAGCCCCCGACCGCGCGACGGCGACCTAACGGGGCACGATCGGGTCGATATATTCTTGGACTTGGACCGCGATTTCACGACGTACTACCGGCTCTCGATCGACCAGCGGGGCCATCCGGGCGATGCTTGCTGGGGCGATCCGACGTGGAACCCCGATTGGTTCGTCGCCGCCAAGATGACCGACGACGTCTGGACGGCCGAGGCGGCCATTCCGCTGAATCAACTCACCGGCCGCCCGCCCACCGCGCGAACCGCCTGGGCCGTTGGCATCCAACGAACCGTCCCCGGCGTAGGATTCCAATCATGGAGCACCCCAGCCGCCGCAAAGGTAATGGCCAAAGGGTTCGGGTACTTGGTCTTCGAGTAAGGACCTATAAAGCCGCGACCGAGATCTATAAAGCCGCGACCGTTGGTCGCGCCCGGCAGCAGGGAAAACATTCCCCGTATCTCCGGCGCGACCAACGGTCGCGGCTTTATAGGGAACGCGGCTTTATTGCTTCAGATGCCCAACGCTGGATTGGAAGTACTTGCGACGGCGCTCTTGGACCGTCTCGTTCTTTTCGGCCTGTTGCGTCTTCAGGTCGTCGAGATTGGCTTGGCAGTAGCGGCAGCCGATCTCCCCGAGGTGGAACGCGATATAGTCGGCCGCATCGTCCGGCAGCGCGCCGAGCAGGTAGCTGCCCAACTGCTCCCGCGACGGGCAACTGAGCCGGCCGGTGCGCCAGATTTCGCCCAGCGAGTGGACGCCCGCGTTGCGACGCGAGTGGATGGCCGTCAGCTTCCGAGTCAACTCGGGGTCCTTGCGCAAGGCCAGTTCAATATCAGCCATCCGCGCCGGCGGCAAAGCCTCGTCAAGATAGCCTTCTAAGTCAGATTGGCGAATGGTTTTGGGCATGGGTTCAGTAGGCAGTAGTCAGTTTGTTGTGATTGACGTGGCGCGATGTCGCAGCCAAGCAAAAACGCCGTAGGCGGTAGACAGCGGGACGCCGACGATGATCATGCTTGCTGGATCGGCGGGCGTGAAAAACATGGCGGCAACCCAGCACAGTGCGATGGACACCGTCCACTGGGTCCTGAGCCATATCTCGCCCAAGATCGCCGCCGTGATTAGGTAGATGACGCCTAAAAGTGCAACCCACGGGCCATCCAGTCCGCTGCACAGGTTGACAGGAAACAGCCCGGCTAGGGCCAATCCCCAGGCCTTGGCGCGCATCGCGAGTCTTATGTTTGTTGTCGAAGTATTTGTCTCGATCATCACTTCGCTCCCGGTCTGAAAACCAGTAACTGCCTACTGCTTACTGCTTACTACTCACTCCTCCTCATACAATTCTGGAAACACTTCCTCGGGCAGTCCTTGTTTTCGGACGGCCGTTTGGAGCTTGGTTACGAATTCGTGTTTGTGGTTGGCGACCTTTTGTTCGGAGATCTTCAATCGCTCGGCGGCGTCTTTGTTCGCTTGGCCTGCGACGAACAATAGCTCGGCGCACATCAGTTTTTCCCATTGGCCCTTGCGGCGGAAGTGGTCGATCTGTTGGCCCAAGGCGGCGTGCAGGGCCGAGGATTCCAGCCCGCGCCGCTCGCCGCTGCGGACGATGCTGCTGGCCGGTCGGGCTTTGCCCTTCGGCTGCCATGTGCTGCCGCTTGCCCCCTCGGGCACCAGTGGCAAGGTGGGCCGACGGCCTTCGCGACGCAATTGGTCGGTCAGCTTGTGGGCGGCGATCGAGAACAAATAGCCGTCCAACGGCCGGCCGACGTCGTAGTTGGGCAAACTGGTCAGAAAGCCGACGAACGTCTCCTGGACCACATCCTCGGACGCCGCCCGGTTCCGCAGCCGGCTGTCGACGTATGCCAGCAATCGGCCCTCGAACCGGCCGATCAGGTCGTTCCATGCCTCGGCCTCGCCGGAGCGGATTCGGCGGATCAGCAGGCTGTCGGATTGGCTGGGTAAAGACATGGTTTGCAAAGCCGCAAGCGGTCGGTTGGGGGTGATCAGGGATCCATATTACCAGAAACCCCGGCGCCTTCAAACCGCCTCTTGTGGCGTTTACGGGATGCGACCACGGCCATTATCAGCAATAGGACGACAAACCCCGCCCCAAGAGCCAAAACCAGCACGCCGACGGCCATAACGGATTTACGCGGCGTGGCTGAGGTCGCCTGGGCGACCTGTGCCTGTGCCACATCTGCGGCCGGGATGGTTACGGTAAACGAATTCATCGACACGGGCATCACCTTGGCCGCGGTGGCTTGCACGGGTTGCGGAGCGAACCGAGATATGCCGAGAAATCTGACGCCGATCAGGGCCACAAAGGCTAGCAGCCCGAGGGCCAGCATCGTGAGAAACACCATCCGGATACGATATTTCCCGTCGAGGGCCAAATCGATCCTCAACACGGTGAACGCGACGCCCAGCAGCAGCACGATGCCGGTCAGGCCCAGGCCCGTATACCATACGCGTTGCTGCACGATCACCTGCCGGTGCTGGTCTTCGATCATCCGCATGGCCTTGTTGTCGAACCGCAACAAGAGATAACGATGCAGCATCGGTCCGACGGTGAATTCGCCCGTCTCTTCCCAGGTCTCCTTGACGACTTGCTCGTAAAGGGTCGGGGTGAACCGCACGTGGCTGACGGCCGCTGGGTTGATGAATCTGTGTACATATTGAATCAGCGCTATCCGGAGTTTGGCAGGCTGTTCCAAATCGCATCCTTCGGCCGTCTTGTAAGGTCCCACCTCGACCACCACCTGATAGGCCCCATCGACCGTTCCGGGCTCAGCATCCACCCACGCCGGCCGAGCGGGCGCAGCGGCTTCGACCGGTGCTGCCGGAGTCTCCGCGGGCGATTCACTCGCAACGGCGTCTGTATGGGAGTCGCCTTCCGTCGTCTCGGCAGCCGCTTCGGGCGTCTCTTCGGCGGGCGATTCTTCGGCGGTGGTTTCTTCGGCGGGCGTTTCCTCGGCCACAACGGTTTCTGATACGACTTCGGGGGTCGAACCAACCGGGAGCGTCATGGGTTTCGCGACGTCGCGTTGCGTGGCTTCGTAGACTTCGAGTGCGGCCGCTTGCGCCTCAAGGTGTCGTCTTTCGGCGTCCCTGCTGAGCTGTTCGGCCTGCATGGCGAGGTATTGATTGATATGTTCGGCCGTCGCCTGGCGCTCATGCCCGCTGCGCCCCCAGAAGAGCATTCCGACGACGGCAACGAAGACGGACAGGGCCAGCACGCCTGCAATCAGCAGAATTCCGGCGGTTCGGGTCCTCTTGTTGGCCAGCAAGGCGACCACGGTCGCCAGTCCGCCAAGGACCAGGATCCCGCCGCCCACGAGAACCAGCAACATGATCCAAGATCCTACAAACATCTTGTGCTCCTAAACATGGTCGTGCCGGACGCGTCGGCGAGGGTTGATCCACGGGGTGGACAACTGGGTCGAAACGCAGACGGCCGCGGCCACCATCGGCAGCCAGGGTTGGGGGAAATGCCACAGCCCGGCCACTACGGTTGTGACCACCACGGTTACGGCCAGCGACCAGAGACTCAGTCGCGTGCTGCGCAACGGGTCGGCCCCGCGCCACCAGCGGATCAACAGAAACAGAGTGCCGAAGCAGGCCAGGTAGGCCAGCACCAGCGGGCTGCCGACCTCGTAGAAGTTCGTCGGCATCGCGTAGCCCGGTGAAAACTCCTGGAAGAGCGGATCGCGGGGGAAATTGATCATCAACACATCGGCCAGTCCGCAGGCCAGCAATCCCACGCCCAGCCCGGACACCATCATCATGAATCGACGCGGCGTGGTCTCGCCGCGGGTGCCTTCCCAGAACTTCGAGGGGATCAGCACGGCCCAGGTTCCCGCCACGCTCACCAGGGCCAGCCAGGCGCACAGTTCGGGCCCGGGCAAGGCCGCATCGTAGCTATAGAGCACAACGATCATTACGCACATGGCCAAAGCCACCAGCGCGCCGACGACCAGCGAGCCGATTAGTTCGGTCAGCCGTTCCTGCAAGGGTTTGACGACCAGAGCCGCCGCCGCTTCGTCCTTGGGCCGTCGCCATCGGCGCCGTTTCGGCCGGGTTTTGGCAACGGCCGGTTGCATTCTCGACGGGTCCGACACAGGTCGAACGGCCGGCGGAGGCGTTCTCGGAACGGGCGGCATGTTGCCGTGCGACGGCATGTTGCCGGCGGTCTGGTTGGCCAGCACGACGGTGCGCACGATGCGATACCCGCCGTAGAGCACGACCAGGAACACGCCCATGGGGACCAACCAGGGTGCGGCGACCAGCGTAAAGACGCAAGCCACCACGATGCACACTTTAAGCGGCGTGTTCAAATTGGCGTCGTTCCAAGCCTGCTGCAGGTTGCCGACGTTCTCGCGCAGAGCGCGAAGGATCGGTTCGTCGTCGGCCAGTTCGGCCCGGATCGGTTTCTCTGGCCCGGCGGCCGCCTTGGCCGAGCCATTTTGACGACCGGACCCGGAAGGCAATCGGGCGGTTCCCGGCGGTGCGTTGACCGGTTGGGGTAACGCCGCAAGCATCTCGTCGACCGAATCGAAGCGCTTGGCCGGGTCTTTCTCCAGCGCCCGGGCGACCACGCTGCGATAGGGCTCGGCCAGCATGGAGACGTCGGCCGTGGCGGTAAGGTGTTTCATCAGCACCTCGCCGACGCTTTCGCCCTCGAAGGGGACCTGCCCGGTGAGCATTTCGTAAAGGACGACGCCCAGGGCGTAGATGTCGATCTCCTTGCCGTAGCGTCCGTTGGCCACTTCGGGGGCCATGTAGTGGACGGTTCCCACGCTTTCGGTCTGCCCGCTGCGTCGGCTGCAGGAGATGAACTTCGAGAGCCCGTAGTCGCCGACCTTCACAATCCCTTCGTCGGAGAAGATGTTTGCCGGTTTCAGATCGCGATGCACGATCCCCCGATCGTGCAGATAGGCCACCCCTGCGCCGAGCCCGTGAAACCAGGCCAAGGTCGACTCGATGGGCATGCCGTCGGGGTTGGCGGCCAAGGCACTTTCGAGACACTCGCCACCGACGAACTCCATCACGATCCACGTGTCGCCATGCTCGTCCTGGCGGATGTCGTACAGGGCCAGCAGGTTGGGGTGCTTCAGGTTCAGACAGTGGCGGATGCCGCGCAGCTCGATGTCGAGATTGCGGCGGACCAGCTTCAGCGCGACCTCCTTGCCGGCATCGCTCAGCGCATAGTAGATCTCGCCGAAGCCGCCTTGCCCGACCCCGCGCTTGATCGTGTATCCGTCCAACGGCTTGGCGCCGCCCGGATAGACGAACTTCGGTCCGGACCGGCTCACCTCAGGCGAACCGGCCGGTTCGTCTACTGAAAAGTCCAGGTTTTTGTCTCCTTTAGGTCCCACGACCGTCACCTGTTCGTGCATCGGTCCTCACTGTCGGGGCTCCGTCGGCAAGCACTCGTTGCCGGTATACCCCGCTCCCATATTGTACCATGAACGCTGATAAAGTTCTCCGTCATTCTAGTATCTAACGCCGGGCGAGCCCGGCCGCTAAACGATGATTCTTGGGTTAACTCGCTGCAATCTCCTCCAAGTAGAACGAAAACCCGTCGCCCGTGATCCGTGAATTGCGGTTGACGGGCCCTTTTTGCCGATGGCGTCGTCCGTCGATCTCGAAGTCTCCGCCGGTTCGGCAAAAGAGCTGCCTGTCTTGTCGATACAAAATCACCTCGCTTTTCCAGTTGCGGCAGACGACGTGGCTGCCGGGCGAGGGGCCCAGGATACACGCGTCGGCCATCAATAACACCGCGTCGGCTGACGGTTGCGTGCGGTGATGGCTGCTAAACTCGAGCCGGGCCGTGGCGCTTAACGCGTGAGGTTGGCGGAAGACCAACCGTACGCTATGGCCCAACTCGATCCGATCGCCGTCACCGAGCGACGCCGTCTTTTCCACCTTGCGGCCGCCGAGCCAAACGTCTCGAATCGCCTCGATCAAGTATCCTTCCTCGTCACGTCGAATCCGTGCATGTCGACTGGAGATGTCGGCCAGGATCGGCACGTCGACCATCGCTCGCTGGATCGGTTGGCCGAGCGTCACCTCGTCGGCCGGGCAGACCAAAAAGCCGCCTACCGCGTCGATCCACAGCATGAATCGGTCGCTCGCCGTTGTGCCAGGAAAATCCATCGCCGTATGTCCCCATAGTCCGGTCGCCAGCCTAAACATGGTATCGTGGTTGGGGTTTAAGGGCCAGGGCTGTGGAAATCTGGAGTTCATCCCCTCGTACCTGCATGATTGTCGTAGCAGGGTGCCATGCCCACGCAAGCGTGGGCATGGCACCCTGCACCCATGAATAATCCGGGCTAGTCGCTTACCGCCACGGCCTCTTCCTCGGGGCTGGGCGGATCGAAGTAGCGGCTGACCTCCTCGACGATGTTCTCCGGAGTCGCTTGCTCCAGGGGGATCTCGTCGTGGAAGTTCTGCTCGGCATCGACCAGCTTGTCGGCCACGTCCAATCGGGATTGCAGGTCGGCAATCAGTTCCTTGGCCCGACCCAGCCGACTGTCGTCGAACTGGTAATCGCTGTTCGCCTTGGCGGCCGCGATCATCTGGGTCCGCGCTTCGAGGTTCTCGACCTCCACCTGGAGTCGCCGTTTCGTGGCCAGGGTGCCTTCGAGCTTCTGCCGATTGGCCTCGAGGCTCCGCTGCATGGCGACGTGCATTTGCTGCCAGGTGTCTGCCGTGGCCCGGCTGGTCTTGAAACGCTCGAAACGGTTGGCCAGATCGACCTTCACCTGCTCGACGGTATACGAACGGCCGGCATAGTGATAGGTGTCGTTGCCGCTTTCCAGGTCGGAGCGGAGTCGCTTGATTTGCTCCTCTTCCTTCTTGAGCCGCTGCTCGGTCCGCTCGATTTGCTCCTCGAGCCGTTTTGCCTGGACCTCTTCCTTGGCGATCAAGTGCATGTTTTTGCGGATCTCGGGCACAAGGCCCTTGATCATGTCTCGAGCTCGTTGGATCTCGAACTCGACCGGCACGCTGTCGCGGACCGTGTCGGTGACGTACCCGGCCGACGTGCAGACATAACTGACCGCATGGGTTCCAAACAGCAAACCCCCAACCAGCAGTACGCCGCCACCAATGATGACTACTTTCCTAATCATGACCAAATCCTCCGAAAAACGTGAGTGAAAGGGAACTTGTTTCAATTTCCGACGCCCCGACCGACCTCATTCGACCGAGGCTCTGTTGGGTTCTTCGCAGGGCTTTGAAGAATCTTGGGAATCTTCCCCATAAATCTTTCGCCAGCCCCGGTTATCGCCCGTGGGCCAGCGGTCGATAGCTTCCAATGGGGCCAAGGTTGCGGCCATGCCGCGGCGAGGAACAACCTCGGAGTATCGAGAAATGTTCGAAAACCCATTGGCCCTGGCCGACGAACCGACTAAACTGCCAGAACACTCGGGCAGCACGGTTATGACACAATCGGTCGAGCAATTCGTTGAGCAAATCCACGGTTCGCCGGGCCGAGTGGTTCTGGCGGTCTCCGGCGGAGGAAGCCGCGCGATTGCCGACTTGCTCGACGTGCCTGGGGCCTCGCGTACCGTCCTGGAAGCGGTTGTCCCCTACTCGGAACCGGCCATGATCGACTGGCTGGGAGGGCGGCCGGATCAATTCTGTTGTGCCGAGACGGCCCGAGCCATGGCCATGGCGGCCTTCCACAAGGCACGCGGGCAGGACCGATCGGCTCCGGCGGGCATAGGCTGCACGGCCGGACTGGCGACCGATCGACCCAAACTGGGCCCCCATCGGGCTCACGTGGCCTTGCAAACGGCCTCGACGACCGCCACGTGGTCCGTCGAATTCGAAAAAGGCGCTCGAACCCGGGCCGAGGAAGAACGGCTGGTCGACCGGCTGATTCTCAACGTGACGGCCGAGGCGTGCGGCCTGGAGCAACGGCTTCAAATCGATCTGCTTCCCGGCGAACCGATCGAGACAACGCGAGCCGACGCGCCGCCGAAATGGCAGGAACTGCTGCTGGGCAAGATCGAGACGGTCAGCCTCGCCGGACCGTCGACCGGGGCCATCTTTCCCGGGGCCTTCAATCCGATGCACGAGGGCCATCGCCGCATCATCGAGGTCGCCCGACAGATGCTCGACGTGCCCGTATCCCTGGAGATTTCGATCCAAAACGCCGACAAACCGCCGTTGGATTACTTCGAAATCGACCGTCGCCTACGGCAGTTCGACTCGCGCCAGCCCGTCTGGCTGACTCGGGCGGCCACGTTCGAGGCCAAGTCGCGATTGTTCCCCGGCGCCACGTTCCTGGTCGGCACGGATACCTTGCGGCGGATCGCCGATCCTCGCTTCTACGGCAACCGCAGCTCGGCCATGGTGGCCAGTCTGGAGCGG
>CAYYOX010000162.1:0-8390 GCA_964473065.1 uncultured Planctomycetaceae bacterium
TGATCGTGCTTGTGCCGTTGGTGGAGTAGCCCCGATCTGGGCACGGCTTACACAGCCGTGGCACATCCTGATTGGGGCGGATGCTAACCGGAGAAGTGCGAGCCCCCCTCAGGCGTCGTGTTCGTCGAGCTTGGCGGCCAAGAGGTCGAGTTGGCTTTTTAGGTCGCTCAGCAGGAGTTGGGGATTGGCGCCGGCGGAGAGGTGCGTATAGAACGCGTCGGAAGGCGAACTGGGGCCGGCGTCGAATCTGCGGGAGCCCGAGTTAAGTTGGCTCAGTTGACGATCGACCTGATCGAGCTTGGCGGCCGCGCGTCGGCTGTCGTGCCAAAGTTGATCGAGCTGCAGGATCAGTCCCAGCAGCAAGACGATTAGTCCGCACAAGGTGATCGGAACGCCGAGGTTCCACAGCTCGGTGCGTTCAGCCCAGAGCGACCACCCCAGCAGGATCCCGCCGCAAGCGAATCCCATGGTTCCCAGCAGCAAGGCCGCCCAAGTGAATGCCGAGAGCACCGCTCCCGAGGCGGCCGACGGACGCGATGGGTTGCGATTCGGCGTAAGCAATTCGGCAAGGTGCCCTGGCGTGGGAGTTGGGTGGGACGCGTCCAGGCGCAGTTGTTGTTCGGCCGCGGACCGTTTTTCTTCGGGCCGTTCGACACGCAACAGCCGCTGAATGTGGCGAAGTTGCTCGTCCACCTCCCAACTGTCGACCTGCGACGCCGCGGAGTCCTGGTCGTCAGACGCTCCCACCTCGGATGCAGTGCCGGACAAACTGTCGGCACTGGATTCGCATAGTATCTCCGCGCAGCGAGGGCAAGCGAATCGGCCCTCGCCGGCCGATACAATCCCCGGCACGTCCTGTCGGCACTGAGTACACCACATGGTGTTCTTACCATCGGACGGCAGAGCATGAAACTATACGGATTTCATCGTACGTGCCGACGGACGGTCCGGTTAGGAAAGATGAGCAGAACGTGTCGAGTTTGACGGTGCAAAGCCGCCAGCGGCTACTCTTCGTACCACTCGCCCCGGAGCCAGTCGACTAGCAGGCCGAGTTGCTTTTCGCTGAGTGTTTCGGCATAGGCGGGCATACGGTCGTTGCTTTCGCCGTAGAACCGTTTGTGGGTCGGGTCGCTGATGATGCCCAACAGCCACGGTCGCGATCCGTAACCGGTCAGCTCGGGTGCGTTGCCGATGGCGCCCTTGTCGTGGAACTTGTGGCAGTCGATGCAAGCGAAGTCGTCGAGCATCAGTTGACGGCCTTCCTCGATAAGGGCCGTGTCCTGGCGGTCGGCCTCTTGCTGGGCCGGCAGGGCCGCTTCGGCCGAAACGGCGGCGGCCACCTTGGCCAAGTCGACCTTGAGTTCCTCGATCTCGTCGTCTTCGAGGTCTTCGAAAAGTTCCTTCACAAAGCTCGCCATGTCGCCCGACTTGAACTTCGTGTTGCCAAAAACCTCCGGACCGGAGATGTTCTTCGGGTCGAGAAAACTCACAAACCACTGCCGCTTGGGGTATCCAAACAGGTTCGGCGCCGAGGATTCTTCCGCCGTGATGCCCTGGCCCTCGGCGTCGGCATAGTCGTGGCAACTGGAGCAATGGGCCGTAAAGAGAATCGGGCCCTGGGTCTTCGGGTCGTTCTTCAAGAGGGTCAACGCGCCGGTGGCCGGGATGCCTTGCGGCGAACGGGCCAGTTGCAGGACCCTCGCGGCCTGTTCTTCTCCGACGGCCAAGGCGGCCTGATGTTCGGGATTGGCCCGGTCTCGGGCAACCGAGCGCCATGACAGGACCCCATTGGCCAGCAGCAGCACGACGATCAGCAGCATGTTGAACCGGTGACCTGCCTTGAAACGCCCGATCCACGGCATGGCCAGCACGAGGCATACGAGAATGGTGGGGATCACGAAGATCGGCAGCAGCATCAGTTCGCCGGGGAACTGGTGCGAGAACTCGTAGAGTCCTAGGAAGGCCCATTCCGGTCGCGCGGCCGCGTAGAAATTGGTCGGATCGGGATCGGCCGGCGCGCCAAGTGCCACGCCCGCATGATCGCCCGAGAGGCCGTGGCTGGAGGCCAGGGCTAGGATCACCAACAGCACGACCAGGCAGGCGATCGTGCTGAGCAGGGCCTGGTTGGGCCAGAACGGGGTGACCTTTTCGCTCGTTTGGGCCTTGGTCACATTGGCCCGACGCGCCAACAGGCCGTGCAACAACAATAGCCCAAGGAAGCAGGCCGAGAATAGGCCGATGTGCAAGGCGACGAATCGCGTAAGCGTCAGGTGTCCGAACGCGGGCCCGCCGGCCGCCAGCTTGTACAGATCGCCGCCAATCGCGGGCAGCAAGGTCAGGAAACTGACGCGGACCTGTGTGCTGGCGAAGCTGTTCTGGTCCCAGGTCAGCAGGTCGCCGGTCAGCATCAGCCCGAGTGTCAACAGGCCCATGAAGACGACCGTCCAGAAGACCAACTCGCGCGGCGCACGGTAGGCGCCGGTTAGCACCATTTGGATGATATAGATGGCAATCAGCACCAGCATGACTTGGGCCGAGTAGTGATGCACGGCCCGCAGGAGCCAGCCGCCGGCCACGTGATGCTGGAGGAAATAGACGCTTTCCCAGGCCGTCTGGGCGCTGGGGCTATAGTGCATCCAGATGAAGAACCCGGTGATCGCCTGCACGCAGAAGCAGAACAAGATCGTGCACGGCCAAACTTTGCACGGGCAGGCGCCGCCGGGGACGGGAGCGTCGACGCAGTTTCGCAGTCCGGCGCCCAATCCGGTGCGTTGTTCGACCCAATCGAGTAGACGTTTCATGCTTTCGCCACCTTCCTCGAAGTACCGGTTTCAAAGCTCTCGAAATTCACGAGCACCTCGCCATGTTCCCCGAGCTTGACTTCGAGCGTATCGAGATCACGGGGGCTGTGCGATTTCTTGTCGGTACGCTTGCCGGTCAGATCGAAGCTGGCCGCATGGCAGGGGCAGAAGAACTTGCCGCCCTCGGGCGTGGGCTGATATCCGACAATGCAGCCGGCGTGCGGACAAACCACCTGCAACGCCTGCACTTCCTTGGGTCCCACGCGACGCAGGTAGACGGCCCCGATCGGCTCGTTGGGGAACACGTTCCAAGCGTCGGTCCGATCGGCCACCACGGGGATTTTTTGCGGCGTGCCGTCCTCGGGCAGGGTGTCCAGCGTGGCCAGTTGCATGAACTGCCCGGCCCGCCCCTTCATGCGAAGCGGGTTCAGCAGCGTCACAATTCCCATGACGACGGGCGTCGCCAGCGAAACGGTCCCCAGCACTAGTGCAACGGCCTGGGCCAGGAAACTTCGCCGGTCATCGGGAGTTGCCATGAGAGCACCTTTATGATGAACGAAGGAATGTATTGTGTTTGTGCGGGGATCACTACCGTAACCCGTTTAGCCCCCGCCGGCACGGCGGTGCAGTGGAAGGGCCGACCATTGCCGCCAACGCTTCGTCGCCGTGCCGGCGACGGCTAAACATTACGTCGCCGTGCCGGCGACGGCTAAACGATTCGGCGGCATTATTGCATGGCTTGGCGCATGGCGTCAAGGACCTTGGTTCGGGCATTTTCCAACGGCCCGTCGACGGTGGCGCCGGCTGCCTTCTTGTGCCCTCCGCCGCCGAACTGCTCGGCCACCGTGGTGCAATCCAGGTCGCTGCGGCTGCGGAAGCTGGCCTTGAACCGGCCATCGGGCATCTCGACCAGCAAGACGGCCGCCTCGGTGCCGCCGACCGCCAGCGTCAAGTTGATCATGTCCTCCGCGTCGGAGGCATGGGCCCCGGTCGCTTGGAAGTCGGCTTGGCTGAGGTGCGTATGGATCAAGCGACCATCCAACTCCATTTCTACCCGACCCATCACCCGACCGACCAGTTGCAGCCGTTGCAGGGTGTCGTTCTCGTACAACGCACAATAGATTTGATCGGGAGCGGCGCCGGCCTCGATCAATCGTGCGGCCAGCCGAAGCGTATCGCCGGTGGTCGACGAGAAACGGAACCAGCCGGTGTCCATGACCAGGGCCACGAACGCCGCCCGGGCCATCTCGGGTGTAAGCGACACGCCCAACTGATCGGCCGCCTCGATCACCAGCCGACCGGTCGCCTCGGCCTTGGGGTCTTTGAACATCTGCGCGTCGGGGTCGTCGTGGATGACGTGGTGGTCCAGCACGATTTTCTCGGCCGACGTGGTGCGAACCACGTCAGCCATCTGGCCCAACTGGTTACACGCCGCCGTATCGAGGCTCATCAGAGCGTCGAACCGATCGAGATCCTTCGCGGCCACGTCCTGGCCCAACGCCAGGAGCGTTTTGTTCGGGTCGAGGAACCGCAGTTTTGGCGGGCAGGGCTGGGCGTTGACGATCGTCACGTCCTTACCCAACTGCCGCAGCGCGGCCGCCATGGCCAGTTCGCTACCCACCGCATCGCCGTCGGGCCGAACGTGCGTGGTCAGCAGGAACCGTTGGTGGGAATTGATAAGTTCGACGAATGGGGGCCAGTCGGGCATGTTGGTTTGGCGCTCTATGAAGTGTGTTGCTGAACGACTTGGCGCGTGGCCTCGATGTCGCGATCCATTTGTTGGGTGAGCTGGTCGACCGAGTCGAATCGTTCAATGTCCCTTAGGCGGGCGAAAAAGTCAAGCTCGATCGATTGGTCGTAGATATCGCCCTGGAATCCGAGCAGGTAGGCTTCGACCTTCAGCGTGCCCTCGTCGAAGGTCGGATTGGGGCCGACGTTTACAGCCGCCGGCCACCACGTGTCTTTCACCCGGGCACGGCAGGCATAGATCCCCTCGCCCGGCAAGAGGGTGAGGATTTGTCCGACGTTGGCGGTCGGATAGCCGAGCTTCGCGCCGCGTCCGGCCCCGCGAATGACCGTGCCCCGGAGGCGATACGCCCGACCCAGCATTTGGGCCGCTCGATCGACGGCGCCGGAATCGATCGCTGAGCGAACTCGGGAACTGGAGACGATTTGGCCTTCGATCTGGACCGGCTCGACCACTTCGAGCCGCATGGCCGCCTCGTCGCAGAATTGCCGCAGCAGGTCGACCGTCCCGGATCGGTTGTGGCCGAAGAAGAAGTTGGGGCCCTCGACCATGGCCCGGGCTTGCAACCGACCGCGGATGATTCGGTCGAAGAACTCGCGGGCTTCGAGTTGCAACAGGGCCCGGTCGGTCGGATAGGCCACCACGGCGTCGACGCCCAATGATGTCAGCAACTGGGCCTTGCGCTCGGTCCAACCCAACCGAGCCGGCGCCTGTTCGGGATGCAAGATCCTCGAGGGCGACGAGTCGAACGTAAGCACAACCGCCGGCCCGTCGATCTGCCTCGCCATGGCCGTCAAACGCTCTGCCAACCGCGCATGGCCCAGGTGCACGCCGTCGAAGTTGCCAATCGACAAAGCGCCCCCAAGGAATTGGCGAGGAAGTTCGTCAAGATTGCGGTAGAGGTTCACGGGGAGCAGTGGGAAGCAGTGGATAGTGGATGGTGGGTAGTGGATAGTAATCGTTTAGCGGTCGGGCTTGCCCGACGTTTTTTGAAGCGGTGGGCGGTGACCACGCTAAACGGTTCGGTCATCGGTTAGTTGTCTGATTTCGTCGCGCAATCGGGCGGCCTCTTCGAACTCTTCGGCGGCTACCGCGGCCTGAAGCTTCTCGCGGAGGATTTCGACCTCGCTTCTAGGTTGCTTGGCTTCCTCGCTGGCTTGCTCGGCCACAAGCTCGTCGCGCCATTGCTCCAAGCTGACCAACTCGCCACACTCTGGGGCACGTTGGCTTTGATCGTAGTCGTCAAAGAAATCTCGAATCCTGTCGATGCCCGACTCGATCACGCGGATCGCCTCGGGGCATCGCTTTGCGCTCAGCAGCGGCGTGGCAACCGCACGAGCGTTCATCAGGATCACGTAGGGACGCCACTGATCGAATTGCAGCATCTGCGGGCCGTCGTCGCTGTGTTGGCGAACAAACGCAAACAGCCGCAGGTTCCGCTCGGTATCCCGGGCACACGAATCGTATAGCTGAAGATGCCAGAAGCTCAGGTATCGATGGTAATACTGAACGCCTTCGCTCCACAACCGACCGCAGTCTTCGCTGCTGAGTTTGAAGGAGGGTGAATCGGGCTGGGCCGTGTCGTGGGCCAGTTGCTTCTGTTGGTAGTATGCCAGCCACGATGGGCAGCCGCCCGGTTGCGTGCCATCGGGTCGGCCGTCCATTTCCATCTGCAGCACGCCCACGTCCACCCGCAGTTGGACCTTCTGCCGGCCGTCGTCGCCCTCGACAATCCGGACCGTGACCTCTTCTGGATCATAGTCCCACCCTTCGATGATTTTCGACAGGTCCTTCGACATGGCCACGAGTTTACCCGAGCCGGGCAAAGAAAGGAAGGAGTATGCAGTAGGCAGTATGCAGAAAGCAAGAAAAACGGGCAGTTGCCGACACAGTAGCTTAACTGCCTACTGCGTACTGCATACTGCCTACTTTCCCCTTACTCACCCGGGCTTCGAATGACCGGTTCCATCACCTTGGTGTTGCGGTCGACCGCCAGCACAATCGTGCGTTGTTCGACTCCGTCCCCGCTGCTGGCTACCACCGGTAGCACGTGGCGGCGGTTGGGCAGGGTGAATCGGACGGCAAACGAGCCGTCCGGACGTAGCGAGATCGGTTCGCCTCGCAACGTGACGTGCGAATCCGGGTCGACCGTGCCGTGGACGATCAGTTCCGTGCCGACTTCGAAGGTGAAATCCCGCTCGCCGTTTCCGCGGGCGGAGGCGCCGATCCCAAATCGGGTGACCATCGGGTCACCCATCGGGCGGTGCAACTGTTGCTCGAAGACTTCCTTCAATTGGCCGTTGGATTCCTGTTCGCCGTACCCGCCGCTGAGCGCATAGACGCGGTCAAAATCCTTGGCCACTTCGGCCCAATTGGCGTCGAACGCATCGCCTCCGCTGGCTTGAGGCGTGGTCACGATATTGCTGCGGGTTATGGAGTGGAAATGGTCGCCGTCGGCCAGATAGCCGATGTCCAACTGAAAGCTGTTCGGCGGATCCTGCACGTCGATGTACCAATTGTTGACCCCGCCATGGATCTCGATGTCGCGGATCACGCGTCGCGAGGTGCTTGTCGTGCCGTTGCGTGCCATCTCGTAAACCCGAATCACGGGCCGGGATCCGTGCCAGTATTGCCCCATGGCCGCTTTGGCCCGCTCGACGCTCGAGCGGCTTAGCTCCCAGTAGGCGTGCAGCCAGAACGGGTCGCGAACCATCACTACCAGCCGATCTTCGGCGTGGCCGTTGTCGTCCGAGAGCGACTTGAACGAGAGGTCTCTCGATCTGGCCGCGCGGGCCTTGATTTGATTCAACTTGCGTTGGGCGTGAGGGCTGCGGACCTTCTTGGCGGCTCGATCCGTGCGTTTTGGCGTCGATTTGGCCGTGGTCCCAGTGGCCTTGGTCGCAGCGGCCTTTCCGTTCTTCCTTGCCGCCTTGCGGACTTGCGCCCTGGCCTGCTTGACCAGCGACTGGATCAATTCATCCTTACGCATCGCGTGCCAGCCAGGCACCTTCTTCTTCTTGGCCATGGCGGCTAATTCCTTAGCAGTGCGAGTTTTAAGTTTTGCAGCCGTAATCACGGGACATACCTCCGGGTTGTCTCCTGGCCTCCGGGTCGCCGATCGCCCTGCCGCACACGGCAGCTTGAACTGGCCAGTCGGTCGGTGGTTGGTGAACTTCCGTGAGTGGGAACGTACACACAGCCCAATCCAATCCGGAATTCCTTGACCGGATAACTGCAAGGTCTTAAGGAGACCTTCGGCGTACGACGTTCCCGGCATGACGGCTGACGGATTGCCCGTCTTCTATAGCTTAGCCATGCTTCCGGCGTCAGGGCGGACCAAACAGCGGCGGGGATCCGACCCGGCGACCGGCTCCAGATACAAAACCCCTGTATCAAGGATTTCCTATGCCCGGAACACGCGTCGTCCGCTGTAAGCTCCCTACTGCCGGTAGGCGCCCAAGCCATGGGCAGCAGCAGGTCGCTCCAACAGTCCTGATTATACTTCCTAAACCGCTTAGACGCAATAATTTACCTGCGTCAATTATGTCGATTGCAGGGATCCGGGAAGAGTTATCTTCTTGCCACACAAAGGGTTAGGTGTCCTTGTGTTCGTCCGATAAAAATGGGAAGACAATCGGCGAATCGGCATCGTAGATGGGTACTGAGCCACCATAACGTACTATCAACGGGGCATCGTTCTTCCGTGACCTACCACTTTTCGGGCGTGGTCGGTAGCTGCGTTCGCCAGAACGTTGTCGTACCCGGTGGTTCCGACCACGTTCTGGCGAACCTAGCTACAAACCCATGAGTAATTCTGGTGCGCCAGAGTCTCCCCGCCTCTG
>CAYYOX010000162.1:8400-11570 GCA_964473065.1 uncultured Planctomycetaceae bacterium
GAGCTATAGTTTCCCGGCGGCTTTCGATCACGTTGGACGTGATTTTGTGGGCTTCGCTGGTTGACATCCTGATGATTGCGGATACGATGGGGAGTTTCCTTCGACCCTAATCCGCGGATCGAGCATTGTGCCCGACGTAAAACCGCCTGACGACCGTTCCGCGATGGCGTTGGCGATGGCTTGGAGTTCTCGCATTACGACCGTCTCGGTGGAGATGGTCCTACCGGCGATGCTCGGATATTGGGTCGACCAGCGGCTGGGCACCGAGCCGTTGTTTCTGATGCTCGGCGCCGCGCTGGGACTGACCGGCGGCATCTGGCACCTGATCCGAATGACGACTCCGCCGTCCGCTGAAGCACCAAAAAAATCAACCGAGGATAACGGCAACCGCCGATGAGCGAGTCCCGCCCAACTTTTTCCGACCGACTCTACCGGCTGTCACTGTCGAAGCGCGTGCTTCTGCTGGGGCTGACCGTGGCGTTGCTTTTTGCCGCCATAGGGCCGATCGGATGGTTTCTCTCGGGCAGCTCCGGGTTGACCGCGGCAGCGGTGGCGGCGGGCATTTGTCTGCTGAGCGCGACGTTGGCCCTGATCGTCAGCTACGCCTTGCGCCGCCCGGCCGTGGCCTTATATGGCCTGCTGTTCGGGATGGCATTGAGGATGGGCATCCCGTTGGTTTTCGCCGGAGCGGTCCACCTTTACGGAGGGGGACTAGCAAAGGCCGGCGTCCTTTACTATCTTCTAGTGTTTTACCCAGTCACGCTGGGCATCGAGACGGTCCTCTCGTTGCCGAAAGTGGAACCCTGGAAACGACCTCAAAACACATCGCAGGACGTGTTATAGCCCATGGCAGCGGATACGGCAGAACTGTTCTCGCACGTGAAGGACGCCGACTCCTTCCACGTGCCCGCGTTCTTGTGGCGCCAGTTGCCCGAGTCGCTCCAGGGAGCACACCCCGGCCAGATACCACTGCCCAACTATGGTACCTGGGAAGTGTGGTCCAGTTTCAACGTCTTGGGCCAATTCGACGTGCCGGCCTTCCAGATCAATCTCCAATTGACCAAGTTCATGGTCCTGGAGTTGGTAGCGGCCGTGTTGATGCTGATCATCTTCATCCCGCTGGCCCGGCGGATTGCCACCGGCCAGCCGCCGCGCGGCAAGCTTTGGAACCTCTTCGAGGGGATGCTGGTCTTCATGCGCGACGAAGTGGCGCGGCCCGCGATCGGCGCCAAGGAGGCCGATCGTTTCCTGCCGTTTATCTGGACCGTGTTCTTCTTCATCCTGTTCTGCAACCTACTGGGGATGATTCCTTGGGCCGGTTCGCCTACGGGGGCCTGGGGATGCACGCTCGTGTTGGCATTGATGACGTTTTTCACGGTCATCATCTCGGGCATGAGGAAGTTTGGCATCGTCGGTTTTTGGACCGGTCAGGTTCCGCACATGGAACTGCCGCTGGTGATGGCCGTGTTCATCAAGCCCATGGTTTTTCTCATCGAGATCATGGGCATGCTGATCAAGCACTTTGTACTTTCCGTGCGTTTGTTGGCCAACATGTTCGCCGGCCATCTGGTGTTGGCGGTGATCCTGGGGTTCATCGCCGCCACCGCGCACAGTCACATTGCAGTTTGGGGCGGTGTGACCGCGGCCAGCACGTTCGGGGCCGTCGCCTTGAGCATGTTGGAGTTGTTCGTTGCTTTTTTGCAAGCATACATTTTTGCGTTTCTTTCGGCATTGTTTATCGGCATGGCGGTCCACCAGCACTAGAGCGGTGTGGTTGCCGTGTCGAATAGGTACATTCTTAGATTAAGGAGATGGATCCAGTGAAAACGCTAGGGAATCTTACACTGCTTTGTGTTCTGGTACTGTCGTTGTTCGCCTTTGCGGCGACCACAATGGCCCAGGACGAACCGTTGGAGACGACGACGGTGGAAACGGAAGCCACGGAGGAAGCGGACGTCCTCGAGGCTGAAGAGGACGTTGTCGAGACGGCTGTTGCCGCACCCGGTTCGGGAAGCTTGATTTATCTGGGCGCCGCGTTCGGCGCCGGATTGATCATCATCGGCGCCGGCATGGGCATCGGCAAAATCGGCTCGTGCGCCGTCGAAAGCATGGCCCGTCAGCCGGAAGTGGCTGGAAGTATCCAGACCGCCATGATTATTTCGGCCGCGCTGATCGAAGGGGCAACCTTCTTCGGCCTGATCGTCTGCATGATGTCCTGAGGCCTCTTGACCCGTAAGGCGGCGACATGATCCTCAACCGAGTCGTTTGGGGCCTGGTAATTGGCTTGGCCCTGGTTGTAAATAGTTCGAATTACGCCCACGCGGCGACTGCGCCCGAGGTCGGCCATGAGTCGGCAGCAAACGAGCACGGCGGTGGCGACGCGAAAGAGGTCAACACCGACCCGCTGGAGCTCCAGACGGACCTTGCCATCTGGACGGGAGTCGTGTTCCTGATCCTCATGGCGATCCTCTGGAAGTTTGCCTGGGGGCCGATTGCCCGTGGGCTGGAATCGCGCGAGCGGGGTGTGGCCGATCAGATCGAACAGGCCGGACGGTCCAACCAAGAGGCCAAAGAGCTTCTGGGCCAATACGAGCAGAAGTTGGCCGACTCGAAGGACGAGGTCCGTACGATTATCGACCAGGGCCGACGCGACGCCGAGCGAGTGGGCCGCGAGATGCTCGATAAGGCCAAGGCCGAAGCCCAGGCCGAGCAAGAACGGGCCGTGCAGCAGATCGATCTGGCCACCATCGGGGCGCTGAAAGAACTGGCCGAAGAGAGCGCCAACTTGGCGGTCGAACTGGCCGGCAAGATCGTCCGCGCCGAACTGAAGGCCGACGACCATGCCCGGCTGATCCAGCAAACCATGGCCGGGTTCGCCCAGCAGCCACCCAGCAAGAATTGAACCGGTAACCGTTCCCGAGTCCCCCATGGCCGAATTCGACGACATCAATGCTCAAGACGCCCGGGTGGCGGCACAAATCGATGCCGACATCTCCGTCGAGCATATTGCCAACGTCTACGCCAAGGCGCTCTTGGGCGCGGCCGATACGGCCGGGGTCACGGTCACGGTGCTCGAAGAACTCGATGCGCTGATCCGGCAGGTGCTGGATCGGTATCCCAAGTTCGAAGCCGTCTTGGCCTCGGGCCTGGTCTCTGCCAAGGAGAAGGCC
>CAYYOX010000163.1:0-4324 GCA_964473065.1 uncultured Planctomycetaceae bacterium
CGTCGGCAGCGGCGTGGCGGCCTTGGCGGTCAATTGGGTCTGTTGCCGCCGGGTGTTCGATCGACGCACAGCCGTTATTTCGACGGTCGTGCTGGCGATCCTGCCGATCAACATCGCTTACAGCCGATTCGCTTGGGACGCCTGCCAATCGTTCGCCGTGACGCTGCCGGTCTTGTATCTCTCGTTGGCCTCCGTACGCTTTGCCGAGAACCGGGGTCGTTTTCTGTTGGCTGCCGTGCTCATGCAATGGATCGCCTGCCTGGTTCATCCGACCAATGTGTTCGTTGCTATGGCTATCGTCGTGGCAATTGGCGTGTGGATCCGAGAAGGCGGCGTTCAAAAGGCCACACAAGGAATCTCGCCGCGAACCAAGGCGGTCATGTTGGTGCTGGGGGTCTTGGCGGCCGTCTTGCTCGGGCTGCTGTGGTTCACCACGCCCGGCTCGTCACGCTTCCTTGGTCGACTCAATGACCCGGCCGAGTTGATTCAAGTGGAGACCTTGGCCCGCTTGACCGTGCTGCTGCCCCGGTTATTCCTGGGAGCGACCGTCTATCGCTACCTTGCCGGCTCCGATTCGTGGCTGTGTTGGCCGGCCATGGTCGGTTCGGACGGTTGGGGCGCCGATACGGTCCTGTTTTGGGTCCTCATGGCCGCTTGCGTCTGGACATTATGCCGGGCAAAAGACGAACTGGGCCGGATACTGATTATTATGGTCGCCCTGCAACTGGCAGCCTTCGCGATACTGGCCGGCCCCCACGCGTTGTCGCCCGGCTGGGAACGCTATGCGATCTGCCTGGTCGGGCCGATCGTCGTGTTGCTAGCCCGGGGGGCGGCCGTGAGTTTCTCGGCCGGGGCTGCCAAGTGGCGAGCCGCGCTGGTCGTAGGATCAGTTGTCGGGTAGCTGATTTTGTCCGGTGTCCCGGTGCACTATCTCCATGTGATTGTGCAGACGGGCGGTCGCGCACATCCGACCTTCAGAGCCGGCGCCGAGGCCCCCAAGGCTGCCGCATTGAAGACGATCCTGGCAGATCGTCAGCCGGGCGTCAACTGGATTGTCACGGGCGAGTGGCACATCTTCTGGCCGATTCGTTACTTCGCCATGACCGAAAACGACATTCGCGTGGTCACGCCCAAGGAAGCGGCCGCTTCGGAAGACTTCGATCAGGCACAGCGGGAAGGCCGCGTCTGGTACGTCGAATATGTCGGCACACTGCCCGCAGGCAAGCGGCGTCGCTGGGAGTGCCTCGGCTACGATGGCCAGCCCGTGTTGGAGATACTACACGGCAAATAAGCCCGCGTGCCTCAGTGCAACCGGCATAGTCGGTTTTGCCGATACAACGAGTCACCCCGGTTTGACCTTGATCGGCCGGCGCACTAGGGTTGGATAGAGTTCAGGACAATCGGGCTAGGGAAACCCGCCGCGTGGCGGATTATGAGCTACGATTGAGCAGTCGAAAGATATTCGGCATTTGACCAGGAGCTACCGGAGAAAACGCCCATGTCACAAGCACTCAAGTCCCCCACTGCAGATTTCATCGATCGCCGCACTCCCGCTTCACCGAGCGACGCGCCAATCGTCGAGCGGCGTCAGTTTGCCAATTCGCATGACGGGCTTTCCCCGGACGCTGCCGAGTTGGCCAATGCCATCGATGAATACAAGCTCCTGCATCGCCGCCGTTTCATCACCTGCGAAGAGATCCTCGGCGTAGTCACGTCGCTGGGTTATCACAAGTAGGGGCCTGAAACCGGGCTTGCAATCCTGCTCAAAACAGCGGCGCTCGAAGTTGGTCGGCCGTTACGATTCCTAGCGTTTTGCCTTCCGAGTTGATCACTTGGGCCAGCGTTTCTTCGGCGCTTTCCATGCTCATCAGGGCCGCTACGTGAGGCGTATCGTATGGCAGGTCCAGAAACGGTCGGACCGGACCGATCGTGTCGTCCTGGCTGAGTTCCAGGTCGATCACCCGAACGTAGCCGAGCAGTTCCTTGCCCGTGTCGGACAACTCGACCGGTACGACCGAGACCCGATAGCGACGCGCCAATTGCAGAATCTCGGTCTTGGTCATGTCGGATCGTGCCCGGGGTAATCGGGCCAGCGGCGTGGCAAACCGACCCACCGGCGATTTTGCGACGGCGAAGATCCCTTGGGCCAACCGACGTTGGGCCGGGTGTAGAATGCCCGCTTCGTGACCTTCGTCCAACACGCGTTGCAACTCGCGGCTGGCCAAGGTTAACTTCACTTGCTCGGGTGATCTGCCCACGAATCGCTGCAGGATCTTGTTCATTCCCCACAGCAATATGCTGACCGGATAGAACAAGACAACAAACATCAAGAACAAAGGCCCCACGCGACGGAGCAATCGGTTGGGGGCTTGCATGAAGAGATGCTTCGGCAACAACTCGCCGTAGACGAACAGCACGGGCGCCAATACCAGCGGCGCGATCAACTCGGCCGCATGGCCATGGCCGGAGATCAAGGCTTGAGTCCCCATGACGATGGCCAGGGTAGCCATGTAATTGGCCAGATTGTTTCCGACCAACGTGGTGGCTACGAACATCGACGGGTGGTTGCTCAGCCAAAGCAGGCCCCGAGAGACGCGATCCCCTCCCAGTGCGTCCAGCACCAAGCGCAGCCGAGTTGCCCGATAGAAACCGGTCTCCGAGCCGCTGAAGAAGCCGCTTAGAAACAAGCCGGTCGCTGCCAGGAGAATCACGGCGATCCAGGTCATTTCGGCGCCTCCGCAGAATCGTCGATCCGCAATTCGACCAGTAACTGACCATGGCCGTGAACGCCGATCACTCGCATCCGAAAAGGTCCCCAGCGACACCGATCTCCCACCTTGGGCAGCCGTTCGAGAACTTCCTGCACGATTCCCGAGACGGTCACGCTCTTGCTCGGCGGCCGCTCGACGCTGAAGTGGCGCACCAGCCGACGTACGCTGGTCATGCCGGTGACGTGCCAGGTGTGCGGCCCGACCTGTTGGATCGGAAACTGCTGCAACAACCGCTCGCTGCGGCTGGGAGAGTGGGTGAAGATGGTGTCCAACACGTCATCGAACGTGAAGACGCCGACCGTCTCGCCAAACTCGTTGACCACGGCGGCCACGTGGCTTTCCCGACGACGCATCAGTTCCAACGCCTCGGCCACCGTCGTGCACCAGGGCACGTGGACCACGGCATCGGCATGATGCTCCAAGTGGTCGGCGGGAATGCTCGACAGATTGTGCAAGGAGATGGCGCCCGCCACTTCGTCGCTGTCCGGCTCGGTCACCAGCAGATAGCCGCTGGGCGGAATTTGGCCCTCTAGATCGGCAAGCGAGACGGGCGGGCGAAACGACTTGAATTGGATGCGAGGCCGCATCAATTCCTCGGCACGCAATTCCGAGAGAAGCACGATGTTCCGCAGAACTTTCTGCTCCTGTTCGGCCATGGCGGCGTCGCCGGTCGAGAGTTCAACGGCCCGTTCCAGGTCGCCGACTCGAAGATAGGGCTCCGGTCGAAACCGGGGGCAAAACAGTCGCCGCGAGAGCAAGTTGGCCAGTCGGAAAGTCGGCAACAAGGGATCCAGCAGCCGAACCATGCCAGCCAGCGGCACGGCCACCGCCGCGGCCAAACGACCCGGCTGCAACACGGCCAGGCTCTTCGGTAACATTTCGCTTAGAACGATGATCGCCAGCAGGGCCCCCATCGCGAACATACCGGCAGCGGTCGGATGCTCGGACTCCAGGTCCAAGCTGATGATCGAGGCAATCGTAAAATAGGCCAGATTGACCACGAGGTTCCAGAAAAGGACGGCCGTGAGCAGCCGATCCGATTCACCCAGCAACCCTGCGGCCACGCGCTCAGCCCGATTCCCCGACGCCAATCGGCGGCGCTGGGCCCGACGCAGATAGAAGAACGCCGCCTCACTGGACGAAAAGAACGCCGACGCCAGGATCAGCACTCCCATCGCCGCCAGCCAAGGAATATAGTCGGATAGTAAGTCCACGCGGAATCCTGTAGTGCTATCCCCTAATCCACTGTCCACTAACCACTGACCACTGACCACTATCCCCTACTCTTCAATCGTCGTTCTCCCGGTCACGACGTCGAACTCGTAAATTGCCGGCACTAACATGGCGGCTGTGGTGAAACCGTAGGCGACGCCCATGACCAGAAGAATACCCAGCGTGTAGGGCGGATCGATCAAAAAACTGGTGATGCAGTAAAACGTGGCAATGGGGCATAGGAACGATGCCAATCCGATGGCGGGCGAGGGATTTCTTACCCCGAGCGCCACATACAAAGCGACGCCGCCGCCGACCATGAACGCGAAAAACGGCGGCAA
>CAYYOX010000163.1:4334-10766 GCA_964473065.1 uncultured Planctomycetaceae bacterium
AGCGATCATCATCCTCATGCACGTGGCCACGCCTACGAAAAGAAAGAACACCGTGCCTAAGCTCGTGCCGATCGCACTGCGCGAGTTGGGGTACGTCATCCCGGCGTGGATCCCCAGCACGGCCACAAATACATACAATACGGCCAATCCGGCCAATAAGTAGACCAAGTTCTCGACGCTCAAGACGCCGTCAATACACAGGTAGACGCACAGCAGCATGGGCGCGAGAACCATTTCCTTGCAGTTGTAGAAGATGCCGCCAAGCTTGCCGAAGATGAACTCCCTGGGGGTCAGGTCGGTTACCAGCAACAGGTCCAACGCCCTGCCGTCGCGTTCGCTGGTCAACGCGGTAACGGCCTGCGCGTTGACCAACACCAGGCTCAGCAGAAACAGAGCCACCAGGGCAACGGCTCCCGTGCCATGGGCGCTCCATTGCTCGTGCTGAACCATCCAATGAATGTTGCCGGCGGCCAAGGCGAACAGGGCCAAGTAGGCCAGCCGAATCAGCAGGATCTTCCGCCCGTAGGCCCAGGTCCGCATCTCGCGCCAAAGAATCGGATTGTCCCAAACGCGACGACTCCGCCCGCTCCTGGGTGTTTTGGAAGTCACAGCATCCGCGTCTTCGGCCTCCGAGGGGCTATCCTGGCGTTCTTTCTGACCGGCTTGTCGCGCTTCGCGCGAGGGGTTCCAGATGCGCACCATGGCCACCGCGATCCCGTTGAGTCCCACGGCAATCAGGCCGGCTACCACCAGAAACAAGTTGACGGCGTTGCCCAGGACGGGAAGTTCCAACTGAACCTGCGGTCGAGTGGCTTCCACGACCGCCTGCCACGGACTGAACCCCACGGCCCAAGTCTCGCAGGAGAGTCCCCAAAAACTCGGACCGAAAAGGCCCAGGGCGATCAGTTCTCCGATAGCCAGCCACAACACGAGGGCCAACACCGTCATGGCCAGGGCCTGGAAGGTCTTCTCGCGCCACAAAGCCACGGTCGACCCCAAACTTCCACAAGCGATCACGCTCAGGAGCGTCACGGCGAACACTCGGGCAATCTGTTCATACGAGACGCCGCCCAGCAAAGTCACCAGCATGAACACGGGCAAGGCGGCCGCCAGCATCACCAGCACGCTGAGCAGACTGGCCAGCAACTTCCCCAACACGAGTTCGCAGTTGGACAAGTTCGTCAGCAACAAGAGTATCAGGGTGCGACGATCCTTCTCTTGCGAGACGGCTCCTGCGGCCAACACGGACGCGAAGAATATGGCCAAGGCAAACTGCAACGGCGCCAGAAGCTGGAACAAGACCATCCCGAATCGGGCAAGATTCCCCACGTCGCGAACCACCTGCGTCCCGGTCAGCACCAGATAGGCGGTAACGATCAGGAACAACAGCCCCAGCGCATAGCCCGCCCTGACAATATACAGCCGGGTGCGTCGTGAGGCCGTGGTCACCTCCCGAGTGAAAACTGGTCCGATCAGCAAGCTTGGCTCTCCAAAGCGGTCAACCGACGATCGCGAAATGCAACACTTATCGTATCACATTATCCCACGGCCGAGGAGAGCATGTCCGGAAGCGTTGTTTAGCGGTCGGGCAAGTCCGACCGCTAAGCAGATAAACAGAGCGGATTTGCGTTACGCCAACATCGACTTGCCTACCCCCAGTAATTGGGGGCTATCGCCAATAGCTGCCGCCTGACGGTTGCGTGTAGTCGGTTGGCACGACGCTGGCGCCGGAATAATTCGGCGTCGCTGCGCCGCTCGGCTGCGATTCGTACTGACGAACGCTTCCCGGTTGATAGGAAGGCGGATTGCTCGTCGCCGGAGGCGAGTAAGCACCACCTTGGCGCGGAACCTGGTAAGCTCCGGCGGGCGATTGGTATGGCTTGATTCCCGGGGGGTTGTAGCCCGTGTTGCCCGGTTCGTACGAAGTGGCCCCCGGCTGATAGGCCGAAGTGCCTGACCGATAATCCGCGGAGCCGAATGTCGGCGGTGTGGAAGAAGCAGCGCTCCCGTATTGGCTGGTGGCGGGCGCGGCGCCATAGCCGGTTGTCGGTCGCGTGGCGGTGGAATAGCGATCCGTGGCGCCGGCCGTCGCTTCAGCGGCGTAGGACGAAACGGCCGAATTGCGGGAGTTGTCCCTGTAACTAGGCGCCCTGTAACTGGGTGTCGTTGCACCGTATCCGGTCGAGGGCGTGGTGGCTCCGTAAGAGGAAGTTGCCGGTGCGCCGTAAGCCGGCGCACTGGTTCCGCTTCCGTACCCTGTGCCGGCGGGCTGGGTTGCATAACGGTCGGTCGAACCAGCGGCCGACCGTGCCGAGTCGCCCGAATATGACGAAGATGTACCATAACGATCGCTACCCGTGGCGTAACGGTCCGTACCCGAGGAGTAGCGGTTGCTGCCGGCGGAATTCTGCGAGGACCGAACCGGATTGGTATAGGGCCCGGAAGTTGAGGTGGCCGTCGAGTATTGCGTATTGTTCGCGGAGCGTTGTGGCGGGGAATAGGAATTGTAGGACGGTGCCGCAGCGGCTGCGCCGCCGTAGCCATTGGAACTGCGGTTTTGATTCATGGAACCATAGGACGTGCCTGTACCTGCTCCGCGGTAGCCGGTTCCCGCCCCTGCCTGGGACGAAGCGTAGGGCTGATAGGCCGGTTGAGTGGCCGAGTAATTCGTGGCGGAATTACGGCCGGCCGCGTTGTAGCTGGCCGCGTTGTAGCTGGCTGCGGTGTTGGGATAACTGGCTGTCGGCGTGGTGTTTCCCCAGTTGGGCGTCGCGCTGGAAGACGTCGGACCGCCGGCTATGGCGGAAGGCGGCGTGATTTCCGAGCTTGACGGACTGGAGGGACTCTTCTTCCAGAACGCCAGTCTGGACATGCTCCAGTTGCCGCCACTGGAGCAGCCGCAAAGCCCAAGAACTGTCAATAAGATCAGTGTACGTCCTGCTAAATACATTCGCATGGTTTGTCCTTTAGAAATGGACCGGAGGAGAATTCAACGGGCCGTCAACCTCCATGTCGACTGCCACCGAAGAAGCCCTTTTCCCTAAGGGCTCTTGGAAAACAACTACATCAGACACTGTATTCTACATCGAACCACAGCGACTGATAGATTATTCCTTTTCCGTAAAGCTTGTGATTTATACCGTTATTTCCACGAGGGAACCCCTTGTGTCCGACGACTCAACGGTTTCCAGCGACAAGCATGGGCGGATTATAGGTGGCACGCCGAGTGGGTCAATGGCAGAATTGCACGACCGGCGACAAACTAGGGGAGCTAGAGAAGCCTGGGCGTCTGGCCGTGGCGCACCACCGCTCGGGTGGCCAATTGGCGCACGAATAATTCAGGCCAAAAAAACGGGACGGCAGCCGAACTCGCGCCCGAGGCAGTGGGCCGAGCCCTTGCTACCGTCCCCGCAGCCGGACGGCGACAAGTCGCCGTCGACCGCGACACCGGTGTTAGGGAGGTCGCGATGGCAATTCGTTTGGCCGTTGGCCAAGTCGTTTAGGAAGTATAGGAGGCAGGAACCGGCAAGGCAACGACTTTTGCTCTCCGATACGTCGGCAAGGGCCGACGCTCAATCTCACCGACGTTCCGTCGGCGGCTAAACTACCCTAACCCAGAATCGTGGGATAGTCCCCTTTACGAGCCGCTAGCCGTGGGCCACGAGTGTGTGTTTCTTCGCCTCGACATAGCGCCGGGTGACCTCTGTCCAATCGATGACCTCGAAGAACGCTTTGACGTAGTCTGCACGCCGGTTCTGGTACTTCAGGTAATAGGCATGCTCCCAGACATCGATGGCGAGGATGGGCGTATGGCCGTGCATCAAGGGGCTATCCTGGTTGGGCGTATGCTCGACGATCAGTTTCTTGTCGGGATCGACGCTCAGCCAACCCCAACCAGCGCCAAACCGGCCCAAGGCGGCCCGAGTGAACAACTGCTCGAAACGCTCAAAGCCCCCCAATTCCTCGTCAATCGCTTCGGAAAGCGGCCTGTCCGGTACGTCACCGCCTGTGGGTGAGATCACGGTCCAAAACAGCGCATGGTTTGCATGTCCGCCCCCTTGGTTGCGGACGGCCGTTCGAATTTTATCGGGCAACATGTGGATCGAGCAGATCAACTCGTCGATCGCGAGGTTACCCACGTCATGCCCCTCGAGGGCCTTGTTCAAATTGGCCACGTACGCCGCATGGTGTCTGGAGTGATGGATCTCCATCGTTTTCGCATCGATATACGGCTCCAAGGCATCATACGCGTAGTGCAATTTGGGTAAGGTATACGCCATCCGGACTCTCCTTTGCAACAAGACACTACTACCGGCCGCGCGGACATCCGCCGGCCTCTAACCGCCTGTCGTGAAGGTTGCAAAACCCTCTAAGGAAATTCTAGCGCGCGATCACGTTCGGACAAGCCAGAATTTGGGCCGGAGTCGAGACGTTTAGCCGCCGCCGGCACGGCGGTGAGGGCCAGATCTCCAATCTCATCGCCGTGCCGGCGACGGCTAAACGGGTTCTGGAGCCACCGAGTTGCGAGATTTTACAACCCGGCTATGGCCTGAAGTAGGCTCACGATGCTGGATCGCTGCTGATGCAGAATGGACAAACCGGCCACGGCATTAGAGGCCAGATTGTTGTAGTAGGTTATCCGTGAGGCCTCTTCGGTGTCGTCGACCAGATCGACGTCATCGATGGCCGTTTCCAGATCGTCCTCGATATCGGAGAGCAAGCTCGATGTGGACGAGATGGCGGAATTATAGAATCCGTCGACGACGCCTTTGATTCGGGTCACCTCGGCGATCGCCTCGTCGACCACGCGGATAGCTTGCGCGGTATCCGCATCCAGGCCGTCGAGCGTGCCGCCGGACGCCAGGTCATTGAGGCTGCCGCTTTCGCCGCCAAGAAAGGCCGCCTGCAAGCTGGGGATGGCCAGACTCGATTCGCGGAACGTCTCGGTGGAGAGCGCGAACGTCAATGCCTCCGCACCAACGGAAATCGTGTCGAAATCTCCCGAGAATCCGCCGGTGAACTGCATCTCGTAATGGACGCTGTTTTCGGTGACCGCAACGCGATTTCCGTCGGCCGTGTAGCTTTGGCCGTCGATGGTAACGCTGGCGTCGGTTCCCGTGACCGAGCCTCCATCGCTGACGGCGAACGTTCCGGAACTGACGTCAATGTCCACGGCCGCGTCGCTACCGTACTCGACGCTGCTGAAGGTAACCACCTCATCCACGCGCGATGCGACGATGCCCGTGTCGTGACTGACATCGTTGACCGCGTCGACCAGATTGTCGAGCGATTCGTCTGCGGTGACGGTGATCTCGACGCTTCCGCTCTCTCCGGTGAGCGTGAACGTAGCGGTGGCGATGACCGTGTCGGCGGGCGTATTGCCGGTGTAGGTCAGTTCGGCCTTGGTAGCGGCCACATCGACCGACCCGTCAATCGTCAGCGACGAACCGCCGGTGGAATAGACCCTCAACTCGCTCACTTGCGACGAACTGCGACCCTGGACCTGGAAGTCGGCCGACCCGTCGAGCAACTTCCGCCCGCCGATCTGGGTGGCGGCCAAGGCGTTGATCTGCTCGATGGCGGCGTCGATATCGGTCTGGGCGTCGGTCCGCTCGGCCCCGGAAAGCGAACGCGTTTCGTCGGTGAGCAATGTGGTACGAATCGTACTGAGCTCGGTTTGGATGCTTTCCAGCGCGGTTTGGGCCTGGGTAATCATGCTACCCGCCGCCGTCACGTTGACCATGGCGGCCGTGACTTTGCTCAGTTGCGACTGCAATCCACTGAGATAGACAAACGCCGCGGGATCGTCGGCCGAAGAGTTGATCTTACTGCCGGTGGCCAGACGCAACGTGCTGAGGGTGGTTGCCGCATTGGATTCGGCCAGCCGATTCAGCAGCGTGCGTTCGATGCCGGAGATATTGGTTGAGATCCGACTCATAACGTTGTTATGCTACCTCTTGCAATCGGGTTAGCTCGACAAGAGCATTATTCGCAGCTTCTCTTTGACCGCCAGGGGGCCAAGATCAGCTTGGCCCGGTTCAGAGGCCCGGCGCCGGCTTCTTTCTCTTCTTCTTCTGCTGCCATTAAGTACGCCTGGAAGCTCAGCAGGACGGTTCTCGCACGTTCGGTCACGTGTTCGCGGCGTCGTTCCCGGTTCTTCGCCAAGCGGATGCTGACATGGGCCTTGGTCCGCAACAGGCTATTGGCCGCGTCGTTCTCGGAGGCCCTTTCCTCGTCGAAGGAGATTTCCACTTGGAAGGTAACCGCCCGATCGTTATAACGGCGAACCTTTGAGCCGGATTGCTCGGCGATTTCCAAGGTGACGTGATTCTGCTCCACCTTGACGATGTGGGCCTGGTGATCGGCCACGAATCCGCGGAACTTCTCAATGGCTACGGCAATGGGTACGGGCGTGATCAGTGTCTTTTCGAT
>CAYYOX010000163.1:10776-11567 GCA_964473065.1 uncultured Planctomycetaceae bacterium
GGTCCGTTCATGGCCGCCGCCGCTACCGAGTTGAACGACCATGTTCCGCCCGCGGTCCTTGGCCATCAACAAGCCGCGGTCGGCACGACGGAGCATCGTTTCGGCCGTATCACCCGGTTGAATCTCCGTCACGCCGAAGCTGGCCGAGGCTGATCGGGCACCCATTTTCGGTTGTGGAATGCGTCCGAAAGCGATACGAATTTCCTCGGCGCGTCGGGTGGCGGTGGCGTTGTCGCAATCGGCACAAAGGACCACGAACTCCTCGCCCCCATAGCGCGCCACCAGATCACCGGGTCGACACATTCCCTTCAGCAGCGACGCCATGCTCTTGATTACGTCGTCGCCCGCCTGATGTCCATACGTGTCGTTGACCCGTTTGAATCGGTCCAGGTCGCAGATGATCAGACTGCACGGCACACGCTCCCGCTGATGAGTCTTCACGAACATTTTATGCATGCGGTCGAGTTCGGCCCGATTGGCTACCTGGGTCAACGGGTCCTTGGACGCTTTTTCGTGAAGGATTTGGCAACGCCGCTCCATGGAGATTTCCGACGACGCATCATGGAACATCAGAATGGCGCCCATGATCACCCCGTCGTCACCCAAGACCGGAATCGCGTGTGCGTCGACCGACACCGAGCGATCCGTTCGTCCGCGCAATGTCAGCCGGCGCAGCGATTGCGCTCCCGAGCGAATGGCCGAAACGACGGGGCATTCGGGCTCGCGGACCAAGTCCCCTTTCTCGTCGCGCATTTTCAAAAGTTCCGGCCGCCATTGACACTGGCAGATGC